>NZ_JBBNLV010000006.1:0-127481 GCF_040092295.1 Collinsella sp. CLA-ER-H9 | reverse complement strand
GCGCGTACACGGCCGTGGACAGGGCCGAGACCCCCGAGGGCCGCGTGACCGCCTGGAAGGCGAACGCCACCGGCCCGGCCCTTCTCGCCCGCGCCTGCGTCGAGCACGGCATCACCCTGGTCCACGTCTCATCCGACTACGTCTTCGACGGCACCGCCGAGGTCCATACCGAGGAGGAGCCCCTCAGCCCGCTGTCCGTCTACGGCCAGACCAAGGCCGCCGGCGACATCGCCGTGGCCGGCTGCCCGCGCCACTACATCATGCGCTCCAGCTGGGTCATCGGCGAGGGGCACAACTTCGTCAAGACCATGAAGGGCCTCTCAGACCGCGTCGCCGACCCCGAGGACAAGCTGGACAAGATCACCGTGGTCGAAGACCAGCTGGGCCGCCTGACCTTCACCCGCGACATAGCCGGGGCCATCTTCCACGTGCTGGGGACGCACGCCCCCTACGGCACCTACGACTGCACCGGCTCGGGTGCGGTCAGGTCCTGGGCCGACATCGCCCGCGCCGTCTTCGAGGCCGCCAACGGCAACGGCGACAGGGTCGTTCCGGTCAGCACCGCCGACTACTACGCGACCGCTGCAGGCCCCATCGCCCCGCGTCCGGTCCACTCCGCGCTCGACCTGTCCAGGCTCGAGTCGGTCGGCTTCCGCATGCCCGATTGGGAGCATGAGTTAATTAGTTATATTCATATGAACTTGTAGCGGGAAGGGGTCAAGCACGATGGAAGAACCCGTGGTAGACATAATTATGGCCACATATAATGGTGCAAAGTATGTATCAGAGCAGATTGAATCAATTCAAAAGCAGTCTTATAAAAACTGGCGTCTTCTTATCTCTGATGATTGCTCCTCTGATGCCACTTTGGATATTGTGAAAAGTTATACAAATTCAGACGATAGAATCAAATTGATTTCAAATGAAGTCAAATTCGGTGGGGCTATGCCTAATTTTTTAAACGCTTTGAGTAAATCTGAGTCATCTTTATTCATGTTCTGTGATCAAGACGACATTTGGCTTGAGGACAAAATAAAAATTAGCGTTGAGTATATTACGAGCCTTGAGAATGAATTCGGTACCGATAAGCCTATTTTCGTTTCCAGCGACATGAAAATCGTTGATGATGATTTAAATTTGCTTTCTTCCAGTTTTATTGACTACGAAAGATTCGGAACAAAAGATTCTTCTCTTGGCCATGCTCTAATCGAGAATAATGTTTGGGGCTGCACAATTATCGGCAATGCTTCGTTAAGAATATGGTTAAGCAGATGCGCAAGCTATGATGGTTTGATCATGCATGACTGGCTGGTAAATTTGATTTGTAAAAGCGCCGGATTTTCATATTTTATTAATGAATCGACTAGTCTATACCGTCAACATTCAGGTCAAGAAGTTGGATCTCATAAATTCTCGTTTTTTAAACTGGTGAGCGGATTTAGTCTTCAGAACTCGCGTAGTTTTTGGAATACAGTAAGAAAAAATGCTAAGGCGTTTTTGAATAACTATCAGGATTATTTACCGACTGAAAGTACTGAGATTATCAAAGGGTTTATCGATATGTTCGAATTAAGTCCAGTTAATCGAATCATTTGCGCTTATAAACACGGCTACCTTCCATCTGGTTTTTCAAGAAGGTTAGGTCAAATGATTGTTTTTCTGCTCACACCGTCGTCTGTGTTTAAGGATGTGTAATGAAAAGATACTTAGTATGGGGTCTTTCAAATCGCATTGCCGGAACAGAGATGGTAATTAATAACTACGTCAGTCATGTCGATTTCTGCTCTTTTGATTTTATTACCTTTGAACGTCCGGAAAATTTTGAGCATCTATTTCAAGGAACCGCTAACCGATATTTCGTTATAACCGCAAAGAATCACAACCCGATTAAGTATTACCGTGATTTAAGATTATTTTTCCGCGAGCATAAAGGGGAATATTCTGGATTATGGTTTAATACAAATCATGCGGCGAATATTGATGTACTCAACTATGCCCATAAATCAAAAATTCCTCGTCGAATTGTACATAGTCATAATTCGAAGGACCCTGAATCCCTTCTGTTGAAGGCGCTTCATCGTCTTCATAGAAAACGGATGCTAAGAGCGGGGACGGAATTCTGGGCATGCTCGGATGTTGCCGCTAAGTATATGTTTCCAGAGAAACAGTATCGGTTTGTCCCAAATCTGGTGGATTCTGAAAGGGTTGCTTTTTGCGAGGAAAAGCGAAATAAGTTACGCAAGGATTTAGGTTTAGACAACGCGTTTGTAATTGGATCTATTGGCAGGTTGTCGCCTCAAAAGAATCATAGCTTTCTCGTTAAGGTGCTTGTCTCACTTTGTGCACTGAAGCCAAATGCATTCTTGGTTATTGTGGGAGAGGGAGAACTTCAGGATGAGATAACCTCTTTGGCGGAATTAATGGGTGTTAAGGATAAGGTGCTTTTTGCTGGCGCCCAAAATGATATCCAAGCTTGGCTTTCATCTTTTGATGTCTTTGCCTTTCCGTCGCTTTATGAAGGTTTGCCCGTTTCGCTACTAGAAGCTCAATTTAATGGGTTACCCTGCGTTATTTCAGATCAAATTACTCAAGATGCCGTGATCTCCAACAACTGTTTTACCTGCAATATCGACAGTCCAGACGAATGGGTTACGGCTATCAATATGAGTACTAGAAAGCCAGCGACCGTTTCTTTGGGCGCTTCTGCTGATAAATATGATATTAGGCGATGCGCTATAATTTCGCATAAGCTGTTTGACTAATCATGGAGAACCGTTTTGAGTGCCCCAATTGCTTTTATTAATTTAGATGGCATTAATGTAACGCCTTATTTTGAGCACTATGAGCACCTGCTCGCAAAGCCATATGACTATATCTATTGGCAGCGTTCAGACATTGGCGTTGAGCCCGATGCGCAGAAGGTATGGCGCTACAAACATACGGTCTCTAGTACCGGATCAAAAAAGTATATGGATCTGCTCGCGGGCTATTTTGGATTTAGACAATTTGCCCGTCGCATTTTGTTGAGCGAAAAATATCAGAGGGTGATTGCGCTTACTGGAAACAGTGCTGTCTTAGTCGGGGATGTTCTTAAACAAAAATATAGAGGTCGTTATTTAATTGACATTAGGGATTATTTTTTAGAAAACAATCCCTTATATCGTATGTTGGAGGAGAAGATAATAGACAGTTCGGGTCTTTCGATTATTTCTTCCCCTGCGTATACCTCCTTTCTCGGAGAGCACGATTTTCTTCTGATGCACAACGCTCATTTGATTCCTCAGTCGGACATTTTGCGTGTAAATCGGAGAAAAAGGCCAGGGACGCCTCTGGTGCTTGCTAGCATTGGTACAGCAAAGAACATTGAGCTAGATAAACTCGTACTCGATTATTTTGCAAATGATTCTCACTTTAAATTGATGTTCCTCGGACGTGGTTATGAGCAGCTTCGTCCTTATATTGAAAGCAAAAAAATCGAGAATGCTGTAGTTTCGGGTGAGTTCGATTCTTCTCAGACTTATGCTCTTTATGAGAATGTCGATGTTGTCATGAGTATGTATGGTTCGAAGTCGACTCACGTAAAATACCAGCTAACAAATAAGTTATATTATGCAGCTCAGTTGCATCTTCCGATTCTCGTTAGCCCGGGTTCCTATATGGAGACAATTTCATCTGAGTATGATTTTGGTTTAGCTTGCGATCTATCTGACGAGAGTCTAAAAGATAAGATTTTTGAAATGTTTGAGCCATGTAAGTTTAAACGCATGTGCGATCGCATGGATTGTTTTATGGAAGATGTATTGGCCACCAATAGGAAGACCAATCTTTCGGTTCAGGCATTCCTTCAATAGCTTTTATTTATCCTTCCAGTAAAGAAAGATTCCAATGTGCATAATCAGTTTAATCGTCCCTTGCTATAACGTGGAGAAATATCTTCCACGTTGTCTTGATTCTCTTGTCAGCCAAACTCTCCAAGAGATTGAAGTCATATGCATCAATGACGGCTCTCCCGATAGGTGCATTGATATTCTTCAGAATTACAAGAAAGAATATCCAGATAAGATTGTTGTAATCGACAAAAAAAATGAGGGCGTTTGGCGTGGTCGCCAAGACGCGATCGCTTTGGCAAAAGGTGAGTATATTGGCTTTGTCGATAGCGATGACTATGTTGCTCCCGATATGTGCGAATCCTTATATCGTTGTGCCTTCGATAACGGTGCCGATATGGCTGTTTCTGGTTTTTACAGAGTAGATGCTGATTCTGGGAAAGTCTTAAATGAAGAGATGACCGATGCCCGTAAGGCTTTTTCAGTGAAAACAGACCCCGTTCAATTGCTTCAACTGAACGGTGCACCTTGGAATAAAATATTTAAGGCCCATCTGTTGAAGGATATGTACGATTTCAAGAATCCTCCAAAAATATTTGACGACATGATGATGCATCTCTTGGTGTATCCCTTCGTTGACAAAGTCGCTTTTGTCCCTAAGCCACTTGTTTATTACGGCATTCGAAACGATTCGATTATGACTACTATTTCTAAAGAGAAGGTCGACTCGACGTATCGATGCATGCGAGAAGTTAAAACTGTTTATAGGTCTTTAGATGCTTCTCCTAATTTAATTGAGTTTCTTGATCTATCTGCTGGTTTACATCTCGGCGTATCGCTGATGTTCAGGCTTGCGTACGATAAATCGGCAAATTTGAGGGATGTTATATCGGAAAACGATGAATATCTTGATCAGCACTTTAGTACTTGGAGAACGGCTGACATTCCATCTAATAGCAAGGCAATGCGAAAGATTAAATTTGCTAGGGCTGTCCGATGCTCTGGTCAGTTCCTTTTAGCACTAAAGGTTTATCGTGTTATGGTGGATAAATTCGGTATTGACATTAAGTGGTAGCGTATATCCTTTATACAGTTTTAGCCATAGTTAGTATTTTTTATTGTATGTATTTGTGGATACGGGGAGTTTAAATTGAGTTTCGAGCTTTGTCGACCTGATCAATCTAGATACCTTGCTCATTTCACAAAATGCAATTCACGTGGAGGGAAAAGCTCGGCGAAGGACATTTTCAAGAAAATATTATCCGATAAGACGATTAAAGCGCATAGCGTTCCCTGGACCAAGGGTCCGGCTGTCTGTTTTACGGAATGTCCTTGGACTAGTATGACTAATCATGCAAATAACTATAGCCCGTATGGAATTGGATTCACAAAGAAGTATATCTATGAGCGTGGGGGTAATCCCGTCTTCTATGTTCGTCCGGAAATATTTTCGAAGCAAGAATGGGACGTTTCAATTATAAATTATTTCACGCCTTTTGTTCCGAAGTATGCACCGGAGGATACGAAAGCTGAATTCAAAAAGAATGGATTCGAACAAGACTACCTTGATTATTCCCATGAAAGAGAATGGCGTCTGCTAGAGAATCTTGAGTTTGACTACGCCGATATTTCATTCTTGGTTGTAGATAAGGCTGAGGAGATTGAAGAGATAGTCAAGGTAACAAATGGAGGCGTTTCTACTAATTTGATTTTGCCGATGTCCACTTACAAAATGATTGAATCGTTATGGCCAGTTCATAAAATAGATACGACATTATAGTTTCGCTAGCAACCTATTTATATAGTTTTTAGTTTTCTGTCTAATGTTATAGTGTGAATTTGTTTCCGTCAGGCACCGGCTTGGATTCGACTCATTACTCGTTGTGGACACATACCTGGGTTTGCCCGTTTAAGTATCTGCCTTACTTCTGCTGTCTGTTCTTTGTTCGGATGCTTGGCGTCTTCCTGGCGGGGATGTTAAATTCAGCCAATGCGCATATTCGTTGATTGCGTACGCTAATATATTGGGGATATTAATAACAGCGAGAATGGATTTGCGTGTCCTATAGTCCAAGAACCCTTGTTGCCATTCCGGCATATAATGAGGAAGAGTGCATAGAAAACACCATTATCGAGCTTAGGCAAGTCGCGCCAAAGTTCGATTTTGTAGTTATTAATGACGGATCTCACGACCGCACGCTTTCTATCTGTGAGAATATCGGCTGCAATATTATTGACATGCCTATTAATTGTGGCCTGACTGTTGGATTTCAGACTGCAGCTCGATATGCCGTTGACCATGGATACGACTATATGATCCAATTTGATGCTGACGGGCAACATCGTCCGGAGTATTTGGCTGCTCTTGTTGAGAAAGCGGTAAATACTGGTTCCGACATTGTTATCGGTTCTAGGTTTCTGACTGTCCGAAAAGATAAATCGATGCGCATGGTTGGTTCACGCATGATTACCGTCTTAATTAAGATGCTAACCGGCCATCGCATCAGCGATCCCACATCTGGCTTTAGGTTGTTTAGTCGCTCTGTACTCGAAAGGTACTATTACGACAACACTCTTAATCCCGAGCCAGAATCAATTGCTTTGTTTTTGAAACAGGGATATTCAGTCTCTGAGGTTCAGGTTTCGATGCGTGAGCGCCAAGGTGGAGAGAGCTACTTAAATCCGGTTAAATCTATGCAGTACATGCTCCGGGTATTCGTAACGCTTCTTATTGTTCAGTGGTTTAGGTGATGGTTGTGTCAATATCACTCCGCGTGTTGCTGATTGTCAGCGCTGCTGTTGTTTTGTTATTTGTAGTTCGAAAGCTCAAGAAGTCCCAGATGCAGGCTCTTGATTCGCTATTTTGGTTGCTGTTTAGCTTGAGCTTTGTAATTCTCGGCATTTTTCCCGAAATAGCAATCGCTTGTTCGGCTCTTTTTGGTTTTGTTTCTCCTTCGAACTTAGTGTTTTTGTATGTGATTGCCGTTCTCGTTGTGCGGGATTTCTGCAATTCGCTGCGCTTGGCCAAGTTGGAGGAACGTCTTAATTCTCTTGTCCAAGCAGTCGCTTTAGATAAATAGTGCCTTTTTAGGTAATAGGATTGTTTATGAGCATTTGGATTTCATTTATTGGCGCAATTGTTGTGGCTACTTTTCTGCTGTTATTTCCTGGATATCTTTTGCTTTTTCCTTTAAAGGGTATTCGGTTGCCAAAATTGGCAATTGCCCCAATTGTTTCTATTTTCATTACTTGTGTGACCGGCGTTATTACTTCGACGTTATTTCAATCTATTAACGTATGGGTTTTTATCTGCCTTGAACTAGCGATTCCGGTTTTTGTTTTGGTCGCATCTTTTGTTTGGCACTGTGCGGGGCCTGCTCAGATGCCCGTAGGGTCCTGTTCTTGTTATTTGAATACTAAAGACGTTGATTTCCATCAAGTCCTGTACCTGATCGTTGGGTTTATTGCTGCTATCTATGTCTTTGTGTCCGTTCTCGGTTCGCCTGAGTTTTTTTCAGTTTCGATAGACAATTCGTATCATCTCAATGAGATTCATGCTCTTGCCGCCACTGGCTGCTATTCTCCTGCGGGAATAAGCGTTTACCCGACCGTTCCTGGATATGGTTCCACTGGAGCTGGGTTTTACCCCGCTGCATGGCATGTAATTTGCGCACTGGTGAGCAATCTTCTTTCTATTAGCGCTGCTGTCGCTATCAATGCAGTTAATTTCTCGTTTGTTGCTTTCGTATTTCCAATGAGCTGCTTTGCGTTGATGAGTGCCATTACTGAAAAAAAGACTTGTCTCGCACTGGGAGCTTTAATTTGCATTACTGCATATGCGTTCCCGTGGAGGCTGCTTACCTTCGGCGTCCTATATTCAAATCTTGCCGCTTTTTGCCTTGTATGCTCAGTTTGTTCCGTATTCATGAGTCTAACTAAGGGCGAAGGCCTGTCTATCCAAAACAGAGTTTTGTTGGCCTTTTTATTTCTTTTCGGGTTGTTCGATCTATTTTTGCTTCAACCTAATGGGGTTTTCTCTGTTGGCGTTTTGCTGCTTCCATACGCGGCTGCAAGGTTGTATAACTTTTGCATTGCGAAAAATCTCACTCCGCTCAAGTCGTTTTCTGCTGCGGTTGGCCTAGTTGTTTGCTTTGTTGCCGCTTGGATCGTTGCATATAATTTACCCATGATGCAAGGAGTTGTTAGCATTAGCTGGGGCCATTATACGTCGCCTTCGCAAATGTTGGTCAATTTCCTCTGCCAGTCGTACTCTCCGGATTCTCCCAGTAATCTGGTTCTTGGTTTATTCGTCATTGTGGGACTGTTTTATACTCTGCAGCGCGTTGAGCTTCGCTGGATGCCTGTTTCTTATTTTCTTGCGTTAGCCATCCATTTCTCCACAGGTGCTACAGAGGCAGTATTTAAACCGTGGTTTGCTGGATTTTGGTATACAGATCCATATAGAACAGCTACGTTGTGCACGCTTGCTGCGTTTCCGTTGGCGGTCCTTGGTTCTTCGATTGTTTTCGTTGAGCTAAGAAAGAGAATTCTTGACGGCAAGCATATGTCTGCCGGATCGTTCAATCGACTTTATCCCGCTATATTTGTCGTGCTTTTTGTTACGGCTGTTTTCTATCCTTCATTTCAGATTCCGGGCTTGCTAAACGTTGAAATGGTTTTTGGCAAAACAAGGAATGTAATTAAACGAGACTATGACATGTGCAACCCAGAGGAATTAAATGTGAAAGAGCTTGAGTTTGCATCGTCGGTAAAGGAGATTGTGGGTGATTCCGTTGTTTTAAATTCGCCCTACGACGGATCAGCTTTTCTTTACGGGTCTTCTGATATTCAGGTGTACTATCGCTCTTTAAACAGCTCTCCCGAGAATGACCCTAACGAGTCGATTGCCAGTAGGGCCATAAGGCATGGACTCTATAAGATTGGGTCGGATTCAGAGATAAGGCAGGCCGTTAAAGCATCTGGTGCCCATTATGTGCTATTGCTCGATTCCGATAATTGTAAATCAAGAGGTCATGTTTTTACGTATAACCCGAATGACTGGGATGGTATCGAGGAGATTAACGATAAGACTCCTGGGTTTACACTATTAAAAAAATCGGGGCATTCTAGGCTGTATCGCATCGATTTAGAGTAATTATTGTTTTAGTATCAATTGAAATTGGAGCCTCATGCAGTTTAAGTTGGCGAATCTCATCTTCAGTGGTAATCAGGCGTTTGATCAATTCCCGACCCTCTCTTTTAGAGAGCTAGCCGGTAGGGCGATTTCCGATTCTCCATCTTCTCTGAGATTGCTTGGTTCTTCTTGCGTTGATTTTTCTACTTATTTTAATTCTCTTTCTATAATGAAGTGGAAAGAGTACTCGAATGCTGGGTCTTTTTATCTTCATTTCAAATATCGGGGTGCCGGTTTTGATTTTCAGGAGAGGACCGTTGGTAATCTTGATTGGAGCTCCCGTGTTGTTCCGGACTCCAATCGTAGCTTCTCTTCTTCTGGTGTTTGGGCTTCCGTTGATATCGAAATTACCGAGCAGGCTGGTGAAATACTTCATTCCTTTAGCATTGAAAGTGTCGGCGATTTGACGCTTGATGATGCCTATTATTATGCGGATGTTGATCCTTGCTGCATTCATCCAGTCGAATTAGCTCTTGCTATTACGACATTTAAAAAAGAACAGTATGTCCTTAACAATCTAAATCTCATTAAAGAGGGGATTCTTTCTGGTAAAGAGCCAATTTCGGAACATTTTCATGTCCATGTTGTCGACAACGGCAGATCGTTAGACTGCAACTCTGGATCGGATCGTATTTCGATTCATCCTAATCCAAATGTCGGCGGTTCCGGTGGGTTTGCTCGTGGCATGATTGAGGCGCTGGAGCAGAATCCTAAAGCGACTCATGTTCTCCTGATGGACGACGATGTTGAGGTTCTTCCCGAGAGCTTTATCCGTACGTTCAACCTGCTTTCTCTTCTCAAAGAAAAATATGTTAACGCCTTTTTATCGGGCGCCATGATGAGCTTGGAAGAGCCCAATTTGCGTACCGAGGATTTGGGGTTCTTTACTGCTAAGGGAACTTTTTCTCCCCTTAAGCCTGAAGGCTATATGACTTCACTTCATGATGTAGTTGAGACCGAGATATATAAGGCCCCAACTGGCCTTTATGAGGACACTGTCCAACAGTATGCTGGCTGGTGGTATTGCGTTATACCTACCGCAACGATTGAGCGCGAGGGGCTGCCTTTGCCTCTATTTGTTCGTTCGGATGACGCCGAGTACGCGCTTCGCTGTAAACCTAGGTTCATGTCCATGAATGGTATTTGCGTTTGGCATAATTCTTTTAAGTTTAAGTATAGTGCCGCTGTGGAGCGTTATCAGGTGAGCCGAAATACGCTGATTAGCCAAGCGACGACCGGCGTTGCTCCCCTTGCTGATTTTCTTTATGAGATTCGTCGTGAGGTCGAACTCGACCTGAAGAAATTTGACTACGATGATGCTCTTCTTGCGGTAAAAGGCCTTGAAGATTTTTTGAGAGGTCCGGAGTGGATTTCTCATCCGGTTGCTGAAGCTCGCTTTATGGCGGCAAATCGTGAAAGGGAACAATTGATTCCCATCGAGCAACTCATCCCTCAAGCGCTAGAGCTGGGCGTCGACTTGACGCAGTTAACTTTTGGCAATTTGAGTCTTGAGGGCGACAGGTCTAGGCTGCAGGCATTTAAGGATTATCTGACCATTAATGGCCACCGTTTCGTTAACGATTCGGTAAAGCGTAAGGGCAAGGTTGCTGTTATTGATGCTGCGGGATGGGTTTATCCCGCCGGTAAAATCAGGGATGTTGATACGCTTATTGTGGTAGATATGCCTAATAAAAAGGGCGCCATTAGACATATGGATAAGAAGCGATTCAAAGAGGTTTGGACTCGTTTTCGAAAGGCCGAGAGGGAATTCAAGCGTAACAAAGATAAGATTTATGCCGAATTTGCTTCGTATAGAGATGTCTTTACTTCGATTGATTTCTGGAAACAGTATTTGAAAGAGGCGTCTGAGTAGTCTTCGTGTGAGTGGGTTTCAAAGTGGGACCCACTCATTCTTTTGTATCATAAGTGTAATTGTGCTTCGTTCATTGTTTGTCGTTGGGAAGGTTAAGTCATGTCCTTGCTTTCAAATATAAAAAAGATTCTTCCCGGCTCATCCCGATCATTACATGCCATGCATGAGGATATGGATCGCCGTTTTGACGAGGTATTTTCGCGTATCGAGCAGGCTGATAACGGCATCAATATGAATATCAATTACAAATTCGATACTCGGTTATTTCCAGAAATCGAATTGCTCAAGCAACGCCAACAAAGTTTGTCAGAACAAATGAGCCTTCGATTTGAATTGTTAGCGCGACGTGCGTACCCTGATCTCACCCCTTTTGAGCTCCGTTGTAAAATCTTTGATGCGTTACCCGACGCCGAGGGTGATATTAGATTGATGCAGCAGGCAAACGCGGCGTTGATGAGTAAGCTGGACGCGATTTGCACTGCCAATAATATCCAATACTGGCTTTCTTACGGCTCTCTTGTGGGGACTTTGTCTCGATCGGGGTTTATTCCTTGGGATGACGATATTGATATCTGCATGATTAGGTCCGATGTGGATAAGCTCGCTGCCGTTTTGAAAGACGACCCTGAATATCAAATCACTCTCGTATATGACTGGTTTGTAAAGTGTCGTCAAGTTCGCTTTTGTTCAACTAATTCGCTTATACCTTGTTTTGTGGACATTTCGATTTACGACCGGGCGGCCGTGAATTCCAAGCGCGCGAACGATCAGCTTAAGCAACTCAGAATTGAACTCATGGACTATTTTGACCAACATGAGGGTGAGTTTAGTTTTTGGAAAGATAATCCTTGGATGGTTCATCCCGAAAGTGGTCTTAGCGTGCAGTGCGGGGATGTTGACTTGGAAGCTCAGAGAACAGTTGTTTCTTCTGCGGAGATTGATCTTGTCCAGAGCGTATTCGATTCGTTTAACGAAAAGGCTCATGATCTAGGTTTGTTGACCGATGAGTCTCATGGTGATTTTGCATACGCGATTGATAACGTTTTTGATGCCCCTAAACGTAAAATAATTTGGGACTGCAACGATATCCTTCCCGTAAGAAAGCATCCGTTTGACAGCTTTTCTTTTTTGGTTCCCGCGAAAGCGGAAAAGGTCGCTGATGATTGCTATCCTGGATGGCCTTACATGCCTATGGACATCTGCGGACATGATCATTTTGCAAAGGATGTTTTGTCTGATCCTGATGTTCGTTCCGCGATGGCAAGGTTTGTCGACGAATGTAATTAGTAGTTGCAACGGCTTTGATTAAGGTATCTAAAATGCAGTTTAAACTTGCGAATGTTGTACTTAAAGTTGAAAAGCATGCAAAGGGTTTTCCTGAACTCTACTATCGCGTGCTCTCCGGTGATGCTTCGTATGATGACAACATTCATTCACTTCATATCAATGGAAACGTTGACTTTCTGACGTATGTAAATGGCCTATCTGCATGCAAATGGCATCAATATGCGTCTGTTGACGGCGTCGTCTTGCATATGGCTTTATTTGGCAGAGGACGGGTTGTCGTTCATGGAGTGAGGTCTGGCGAGCTGAATCCTGTCGAGCTTAGATCGTATCCTTTTGATGGCGAGAAACTTGATCCTTGCTTTCTCGATATCGATATCGATACAACCGGCTACGACTTGATCGGTTTTTGGATTGAGAGCGACGAGGGCTATTCCGTTGACCTTTTGAGCGCTTCTTACCTGACGGATGTTCCTGAGGGCTCAATTAACCCGATCAATCTTGCTCTTTCTACCACCACATTTAAGAATGAACGATATATTCTTCCAAACATTGAGCTCGTTAAAACCGGCATCTCTAAAGAGGACGGTCCGATTCGCGATCACTTCCACATGTTTGTCGTCGACAATGGCCAGACGCTCGATTCCGCGGCGCTATCTGACGAGTTGGTTACCGTACTCCCGAATCCCAATACAGGCGGTTCGGGAGGATTTGCACGTGGAATGATGGCGGCTACCGAAACTCCTGGTCAGTTCACCCATATCATCTTGATGGATGACGATGTCTCTATCATGCCCGAGAGTTTGATCCGCACGTTCAATCTCCTCTCTCTTGCTAAGGGCAAGTATAAAGACGCCTTTATTAACGGCGCCATGCTCTCAATGGAGGACCCTACTCGTCAGTTTGAGGATGTCTCGTATGTGGCGACTACCGGTGCCTATCGTCGCGTAAAAGAGGACCTGAATGTTGGCAAGCTGTCCGACATCCTCGAAAATGAACGTACGAACGTTGAAGTTGATCAGGCCTATGGAGCTTGGTGGTATAGCTGCATTCCGGTGAAGGCTATCGAAAAGAACGGCCTTCCCATGCCTTTCTTTATCCGCTGCGACGACGTTGAGTTTGGCATGCGCAATAAGCCTGTCTACATGACCATGAATTGCATTTGCGTGTGGCATGCAAGCTTTGAGGGGCGTTTCCGCGCATCGGTTGATTGCTACCAGTACTTCCGCAACTTCTTTGCCATGATTGCTCTCGATGATTGTGCTGATGAGAAGATGTTTGTCCTTCGTATTCAGCGAGGGGTACGTCAGAACTTGCGCGATATGGACTATCAGGCTGCCGAGTTTATTCTCGATGGCTTTGAGGATTATCTGCGTGGCCCTGAGTATCTCCAGAAGCTTGATGGCGCCGCGACGATGATCGGCAAGGGTAAGTTAAACGAAAAACTGATTCCTGTTTCTGAAATGGATCCGGAGCTTCTTCGCAAGGGCGGGGTTACGGAGCAAATACTCGCTAATGTTAATCTGGAATTCCATCCCTCGAAATTTATGAAGTATTGGAGATCTATTCCTTACGACAAGCACTATCTTCCCGATGTGCTGTTGCGCGGAAAGCCCGGCTATGTAGTTAAGAATGGCAGCTGTACGCTCGAGGGCAATTCGACGCGGTGTAAGACGCTGGTCTTTCTTGATCCGACTCGTGAGAAGGGTTCAGTCCGTACGATGGATCGAGCAAGGTTTAAGAGTATTCGCCGTCGCGAGCACGAGCTGATGAAGCGCTATCGTAAAGAAGGCAAGAGCGTCAGGGGGGCATGGGAAGATGCCATGCCGTACATGACTTCACGAGAGTTCTGGGAAGAGTACTTGGGACTTAAATAAGAAGAGGCCCGGACTGAGTCCGGGCCTCTTCTTATTTATCTATCTTAGAATTTCAGCCGGTGCTGCCTGATTTTTGACTGAATGGGTCCAATGATCAATGTGTCGACCAACGATGCTATTGCTAACGCCAATCCATATGCCAACGTCGTCGCGAGTAGCCAGATGAGTAGTCGGAGTGGCCATTCTAGCGTCGCATATCCACCATTCAAAGCAGTTGTATAGACAATGCTGATGGCGAATTCAATTGTTGTGTATTGAAGGAGATAGATTGAGTAAGATCTTTTCGCAGACCATTCAATGGCTTTAGATAATACATCCGAAGAGATTTTAAGCCTGTCTATAGCAATAAATGTGGCAACAGTTGTAATCATCCAGTTATAACTTGGGTCTGCTCGTTCGAATCCGAAATACGCGCTAATAATGTCTAAGATAAAGAACAGAATGCCGGCAACCTTAATTAGGCGAACTTCTTTAATATCCAGTAATGGGCTGACGCGTTTTATGAAATACCCCATACAAAAGAATGTGAAATATGTTCCACCGAGTAGCGATAGGGGTATAAAGTGCTGAAGCATGTTTACGGCAGCCGCAAAGGTTATGTGTTGATAGTTGATGAGCAGGGACTTTGCAACGCATGATAGCCCGCCCCACGCATAGATTCCTAGGGTTACGAATAAGGCTATTTTGCAGGTATGATCATCGAGCGCATCAAACATTTTCGAAAGTATCGGTGCTACCAAAATGCAAGGTATGAGTGCTGGGACAAACCACCAACCGCCTTGAACCAGGTCGCTTGTATACCGTATATAGTTCGTATCCTGTAATGAGCCGGTGGCAGTTTTGAATGCGTACAATAGTCCGGCATATACAAAGATGGGTAGCAATAGAGACAAGGCTTTATCGAGCAGGTAATTCTTGTAACTTTTCTTAAGTGGCTTAAATGCGAAATAGCCAGACAAGCAGAAGAAAATCGGATCACAGATAATGGCGGCTGTGCTTGCTATTGGGCTCGCGTTGATGTTTCTAAAGCTGCCCAGTTGTGGTGCAATATGGACAACAACAACCAAAAACATCGATAGGGCTCTTAGGAGATCCCAGTTTGCAAGACGTTTGCTTGTGCTCATTGGATTTACTCACCTTTTGCCCTGTGCGTCTTATATACCTGTAATTCCCATTGCTTTCTTTCCACTTTTGCAACCGAGTCGAGGATAAGCCCCGTTGTCAGGCTTAGCCCGCATAGGAACATAAACGAGGCGGCGAGCATTGCGGTGGGGAAGCGAGGGACTAATCCGGTCTGGAAGTACTCTGCGACGATTGGTATACCGAGAGCGAGCCCTATGATGGCAAAGATGATCGCGATAAGACAGAAGAACTTGAGGGGACGATAATCCTTAAAGAGGGTCCCAATCATTGCGATGACCTTGATGCCGTCGCTGACCGTGTTGAGTTTGGATTCAGAGCCGGCAGGTCGATCTCGATACTCCACCGGCACGTCTTGAATGCGCCAACGGTGGTCGACGGCATGGATGGAGAGCTCGGTTTCGATCTGGAAGCCCTCACTCAAAACGGGGAAGGTCTTGACGAAGGGTTTGCTCATGGCTCGGTAGCCGGTCATCACGTCGTCAAAGCTGTAGCCGTAAATCCACTTGATCATGGCGCGAACAAGGTTGTTGCCAAAGCCGTGAAAGGCTCGTTTATTCTCTTCGGCATAGGTGCCGTTTGACAGGCGATCGCCAACGGTCATATCTGCTTCGCCGTTAAGGATGGGATTGCAGAGTGACTTGGCCGCTTCGGCGGGGTAGGTATCGTCGCCGTCGACCATCAAGTAGCATTCGGCATCGACATCACGGAACATTTGGCGGCACACGTTGCCTTTGCCCTGCCTGGGCTCGTGGCGCACCGTAGCCCCGTGCTGCTTAGCGATATGCGAAGTGTCATCGGAAGAGTTGTTGTCGTAGACATAGACAACTGCGCCGGGCAGCTCTCGATGAAAATCGTCGACAACTTTGCCAATCGTCAGTGCTTCGTTGTAACAGGGGATTATGACGGCGGTATTCGAATAGTCCATGTAGGACCTCCTTTAATGACTCATCTGGTCGAAAGTATACCTATCGCCTGCCCCTTTGATTAGATATGGGTTAGTTTTCCAGATTTGTTGCGGTGGGTTATCGTTAACGTGGGAGGGCTATACTTTCCAATGTTATGTTTTACGAGACAAGGAGATGGTCCGTGGCTGACAATGTAGAGAGTCAGAAAGCGGTGGCTAAACCGGCCTCTCACGCTAAAAATGATTTTGAAAAGGACAAGTTCATTCTTAAGCAGCTTGTCACCAAAGATTTTAAAATTAAATATCGTCGCAGTGTTTTGGGCGTGGCATGGTCTGTGCTTAACCCACTGCTGATGATGGTTGTTATGTCGATTGTCTTTTCGACGATTTTTGGTCAGAGCCGCAATGGATCAATTACGCCTGAAATGTATCCGTTGTATCTGATTGTCGGTAACATTACGTTCTCCGTCATGTCCGAGTCGACGAACCAGGCGCTCATGTCCATCATTTGGGCGTCTTCTCTGCTTAAGAAGGTTAAGGTCCATCGCTGGGTGTTTCCGGTGCAGAAGGTGCTGTTTTCTCTTGTCAACTTTTCCTTCTCTTTGGTTGCTGTGGCTTTGGTTATGGTTTGGTTCCGTGTTGTCCCTACCTGGCATTTAATTCTGCTGCCAGTTTGCTTGCTGTTGCTCATGTGCTTCTGCATGGGCTTGGGCATGATGCTGTCGGCGCTGGCGGTCTTTTTCCGGGATGTTATGCATCTGTGGACTGTTGTTATCACGGCCTGGATGTATCTGACGCCTATTTTCTGGACGACCGATTACATTAGCCAAATGGCACATTGGATCCAGGTGCTTGTGGTTGTGAATCCCATGTACAACTACCTTCAGTTTATGCGTGATATCTTCCTGTTTAATACCGTGCCTTCTGCGCTTACCTTTGGGCTGTGTGTTGTTTGGGCTGTTATTGCTCTTGCTATTGGCTATACCGTGTTCCATAAGACCGAGCACAAGTTTATTCTCTACATCTAAGGAGTGCTGTTCATGACTGAATCTGCTATTGATTACAGCAAGCAGCCCCTTGCTGTTGAGGTCAAAGACGTCACCATGATCTTTAATATGGCGTCTGAGTCGCTTACAAACCTCAAGGAGTACTTTATTAAGCTCGCAAAGCACGAGCTGTTCTTTGAAGAATTCCGTGCGCTTAAGCACATTTCGTTTGATGTGCATCGCGGCGAGGTCGTTGGTCTTGTTGGTACTAACGGTTCCGGTAAGTCTACGATGCTCAAGATCATCGCTGGCGTTTTGGAGCCCAGCGAAGGCGAGGTTAAGGTCCACGGCAATATTGCACCGCTGATTGAGCTTGGCGCCGGTTTCGATCCCGAGCTTACCGCTCGAGAGAATATTTACCTTAACGGTGCGCTGCTTGGATACACCAAGGAGTTTATCGACGCTAGTTTTGACGAGATCATTGAGTTCGCTGAGCTTAAAGACTTCGTCGACATGCCCCTGAAGAATTTCTCCTCGGGTATGGTTGCGCGTATTGCCTTTGCTATTGCTACGATTACCGAGCCGGATATTTTGATCGTTGATGAGACGCTTTCTGTTGGTGATGTCTTTTTCCAGCAGAAGTGCGAGCGCCGTATTCAGCATTTTATTGAGAGCGGTGACGTCACGGTCTTGTTCGTTTCTCATTCCATGGAGCAGGTTGAGCGCATTTGCCAGCGTGCTGTTTGGATCGAGAAGGGCGACCTGCGTATGGATGGTCCCGTGGATGAGGTCTGCAAGGCGTACCACGACCAGTTCAAGTAGGCTATAATTTATTAGCCGTGCGAACTTGCACTCGCTTGGATGCCCGGCTTTATGCTCCATTAGCTCAGTTGGATAGAGCAGGGGACTTCTAATCCCAAGGTCGACGGTTCGAATCCGCCATGGAGCACCATATGAGTTTTAGAGACCCGGTTTAATGCCGGGTCTTTGCTTTTTGGGCACGTGGGCGTGCAGCGCTCCCTCAACAATAAGTCCGATGCAGCGATGCTGCATCGGACTTTCTACATCCCTGAATGGCTATCAGTCTTTGGCTGTTGGGCTCTTACGCCTCCGTGGGCTCCACGCCAAGCTCGTTGCGGACGAGCTCGAAGGCCGCGGCGATGGCCTTGTCCATGTCGTAGTACTTGTAGCCGCCCAGGCGACCGGCAAAGATCACGTCGCCCTCCTGCGCCGCCAGCTCCTCGTACTGCTTGTACAGGGCCTCGTTCTTGGCGTCGTTGATGGGGTAGTAGGGCTCGTCGCCGGGCTTCCAGTCGGCCGGGTACTCGCGCGTGATGACGGTTTTGTCCTGCGTGCCGAACTCAAAGTGTTTGTGCTCGATGATGCGGGTGTAGGGGATCTCGCGCTCGGTGTAGTTGACCACGGCCACGCCCTGGTGGTCCTGCTCGTCGAGCGTCTCGGTCTCAAAGCGCAGGCTGCGGTACTCGAGCGTGCCCAGTTTAAAGTCGTAGAACGCGTCGATGGGGCCGCAGTAGATCGTCTTGGTGGCGATATCGGGCTCGGCGGCGATCAGTTCCTTGTACTCCACGCCGCAGCGTACCTCGATGCCCTCGAGCATGTTGGCGACCATCTTGGTGTAGCCGCCCATGGGGATGCCCTGGTAGCGGTCGTTGAAGTAGTTGTTGTCGTAGGTAAAGCGGCAGGGGAGGCGCTTGATGATGCTCGCGGGCAGGTCCTTGCAATCACGGCCCCACTGCTTCTCGGTGTAGCCCTTCACGAGCGTCTCGAAGATGTCGCGGCCGACGAGCGACAGCGCCTGCTCCTCGAGGTTCTGCGGCTCGCCGATGTTCTCGGCGGCCACCTGCTCGGCGATCTTCGCCTTGGCGTCTGCCGGCGTGACGACGCCCGGCCACATCTTGGCGAAGGTGTTCATGTTGAAGGGCATGTTGTACATGTTGCCGTGGAAGTTGGCGACCGGCGAGTTGACGTAGTTGTTGAACTCGGCGAAGCGGTTGACGTAGCCCCAGACGTCCTTCATGGAGGTGTGGAAGATGTGCGCGCCGTAGCGGTGGACTTGGATGCCCTCGACGTCCTCGGTGTAGACGTTGCCGGCGATGTGGTCGCGGCGGTCGATGACCAGGACCGACTTGCCGGCGCGCTTGGCGGCATTGGCGAAGACGGCGCCCGAAAGGCCGGCACCGACGACGAGGTAATCGTACTGGGACATGGATATGCTCCTTTGTATGTCGATTGGACAGTTACTTTAGTTTAGGGACAAACATATCTGATGTCTTTGTCCCAGGGATTAGTGTAGCAGATGCTCTTTCAACAGCTCTAGCGCATGTACGTAGCCCTTCAGGCCCTCGCCGGTGATGGTGGCAAAGCAGGCCAGGCGGGCGTAGCTTACCTGGCGGAAGTCCTCTCGCTTCTCGACGGCGCTGATGTGGACCTCGACGGCGGGGATGGCGACGGCTTTGAGGGCGTCGAGGATCGCCACGCTGGTGTGCGTGTAGGCAGCCGGGTTGATGACGATGCCGTCGACCTTGCCGTAGGCCTCCTGAATCTTGTCGACGATGCTGCCCTCGTGGTTGGACTGGAAGACCTCGACCTCGTCAAAACCCTGTGCAGCGCCTGCCTCCTGGCAGATCTGGACCAGGCGGTCGTAGTTGTCGCTGCCGTAGATGCCCGGCTCGCGAATGCCGAGCATGTTGAGGTTGGGACCGTTGATGACGAGTGCTTTCATGGTTGCTTCCTTTGCGGTTGGTCGGGCGGTGAGGCGGAATGAAAAACCACCACAAAGGTGCCTGTCCCCTTTGTGGTGGTTTTTGTTAGAGAGCGGGTGGGAGGGTGTCGAGGACGGCGCGGGCGGTGTTGGCGGCGCAGTCGCGCGAGTCGATGGTGTGGTCGGCCCAGGCGCGGTAGCGCGGCATGCGCTGCTCGGCGAGCTTTTCGATGCCATCGCGGGCAGTGATGGGGCGTCCCTTATGAGCGAGTTCGTCGAGCTTGCGGTTAAGCATCACGATTCGGCTGTTCTGGTGCAGCAGCGGATAGTTCTCATCGCGCGTGACCACGCCGCCGCCGGTGGAGAGCACCAGGCCACTGCGCTTGGAGATGTCGGCTAGCGCCGCCGTCTCCTGCTCGCGGAAGGCCGCCTCGCCGCGCTCGACGATAAAGTCGGCGCAGGGCATGCCCAGGCGCTCCTCGAGGGCGCGATCGAGGTCGATGTGCTCGCGGTCCGTGAGCTGGGCGATCTGCTCGCCCACGCGGGTCTTGCCCGAACCTGGCATGCCAATCAGGGCGATGTTCTGCTCGCGGTGAGACAGGCGCTCCGTTACGTCCAGGATGCGCTCGCGCGGGGTGGCTTTGCCGGTGTAGCGCTCAACAGCCTGTGCTGCTTGTGCCACAAGCATGAGCAGGCCGCCGATGCAGGGGATGCCGCGGCGCTCGGCCTCGAGCATCAGACCCGTGCGGGCGGGGTTGTAGACAATGTCGATGACGCCCTCGAGCGCATCGAGGCCTTCGAGCGTGCAGGGAGCGTCGGGGCAGTGGGGGAACATGCCGGCAGGCGTGCAGTTGACGAGCAGCGCGGCATCGGATTGCTGCGCGATGTTGTCGTAATTGACCTCGCTCGTGCGACCCACGGGTACGACGATGGCGCCCAGATCGCCGAGCACCATACTGGCCGTAGTGCCCGCGCCACCGGTGGCGCCGAGCACAAGGACCTTCTTGTCGGCAACTTCAACGCCCAGCTCCTCGACCAGACACTGAAAACCAAAGTAGTCGGTGTTGTCGCCGCGCAGGCGGCCATCGGGCAGGCGCGTGATGGTGTTGACGTTGCCCATGCGCTCGGCCAGCGGGCTCAGCTCGTCCAGGTATTCCATGACGGCACGCTTGTAGGGGATGGTCACGTTGGTGCCTTCCCATTCATCGCCCGTCATAAAAGCCTCGAGATCCTCGGGCTCGCGCTCAAAACGCACGTACTCGAGCCCAGCGAGCTCTTTGTAGATGGTCGGGGTGTAGCTGTGGCCCAGCACGCGGCCCAGCACGCCGTAGGGGCGGGTCGCGACGGTATCGGTCATCTAGAGCACCTCCGTATAGCTGCCAAAGTAGGTGAAGCTCTCGCACACGTCGTCGATTGAGTCGAGCAAGTCGTCGAGGGCCTTGCTGCCAAAGGGGCAGTCCAGGTCAAAGTAGAACATAAACTCAAAGTCGTGCCCGGGGATGGGGCGGCTCTCGAGCTTGATGAGGTTGATGTTGAGGGCGTAGAAGCGCTCGAGTACGCGATAAAGCGCGCCCGGCTCATTGGCCGTGGTGATCATGAGCGAGGTACGGTTGGCACCGGGATAGACGCGCGGTTCGCGACTGATGACGACGAAGCGCGTGTAGTTGTTGTCCGAGTCCTGGATGTTGGGCTCCAGCACCTCGAGGCCATACAGCTCGGCACAGCTGCGCGAGGCGATGGCGGCGACATCGGTGCGCTCGGAGTTGGCGACCATCTCGGCCGACATAGCGGTGTTGGGGTACTTGGTGGCATGCAGTCCGTGGCCCTCGATAAAGCCGGCGCACTGGGCAATGGCTTGGCCGTGGCTGTAGACCTCGCGCACGTCGGCGAGCTTGGTGCCGGGTTTGACGAGTAAGTTGTGATCGATCTTGAGGCGCAGCGAGCGCACGATATGGAAGTCGAACTGCGCGAGCAGGTCGTAGACGGCGTTGACCGATCCGGCAGTTGAGTTTTCGATGGGCAACACGCCAAACTCGCAGAAGCCGTCGCGTATGGCGCGCATAACGCCCTCGAAGGTCTCAAAGAAGGCGATATCGGGCACGTCGAAGAGCTTGCACGCGGCGATCTGGCTGTAGGCGCCCTCAACGCCCTGGCAGGCAACGGTAGCCGTCTGGGGGAAGGGCGTGTCAAAGGCTGCGGCCGTGGCACGGGCTTTTTGCGACACCGTTATGCCCTTGAGCTCGTTGATGTAGCGCTGCTGCTCGGCCTTGCTCATGCTCATGAGGAGGCGGAACAGGGTGATGGTCTGGGCCTCGTAGCGCTCGGGTGCGCGGCTGGCGAGGTTATTGAGTTTGGAGCGCTCGCGGGCGGGGTCAAAGACGGCCTTGCCCATCTCGATCTTTGATTTGGCGACCTCGGTGGCAATATCCATGCGCTCGACAAAGCTGTTGAGTAGGGTGGTGTCGATGCCATCGATGGCCTGGCGAATATCGGCAAGGTCCATGGAGGCCCCTTTCACGTGTTGGTGATTTTTCTGGGACGGGCGTGGGGGCCGGAGTTGGCCCCCCGGAGATTTTTAGAGCTGGGCGGCGTCCTCGAGGAGGGCGTCCCAGATGGCGAGGGCGGCGGTTGCTTCGGCTACGGGGACGGCGCGCGGGACGATGCAGGGATCGTGGCGGCCGTGGACCGAGAGCTCGGCATTTTCCATGGCGTCCATGTCCACGGTCTGTTGCTCGCGACCGATGGAGGGCGTCGGCTTTACGGCCATCCGCCACATGACGGGTGCGCCCGTGGAAATGCCGCCCAGGATTCCGCCGGCGTTATTGGACTCGACCTCAATCTCGCCGGTCTCGGCATCAACGCGATACGGATCGTTGTTCTCGCTGCCGCGCATGGCGGCCACGGCAAAGCCCATGCCAAACTCCACACCCTTTACGGCGGGAATGCCAAACGCGATCTGCGCTATGCGGTTCTCGATACCGTCGAACATGGGGTCGCCGATGCCCGCGGGAAGCCCGTAGATGCCGCACTCCACGATGCCGCCGATACTGTCGAGCTCGTCGCGCGCGGCTAGGATCTCCTCGCGCATGCGGTCGGCTGCGGCGGCGTCAATGCAGGGCAGATCGTTCGTGAGAATCGCCTTGCGGTCGGCCTCGCGGTAGACCATGTCGTCCATGGGCAGGTCGGAAATGCCGCCGATCTGCGCGACGTGCGCCATGACCTTGATGCCGCGGGCCTCGAGTGCCTGCAGCGCAATGTCGCCGGCGATGCACAAGGGAGCCGTCAGGCGTCCGGAGAAATGCCCACCGCCGGCGACGTCGTGCATGTTGTGGTACTTCACGCGCGCCGGAAAGTCTGCGTGCCCGGGGCGGGGTTTGCAGCGCAGCTCGGAATAGTCCTTGGAGCGTGTGTTGGTGTTCTCAATGATCGCGGCGATGGGTGCGCCGGTAGTGTGTCCATCGACCACACCGGCAATGATATGCGCGGCGTCGGCCTCACGGCGCTTGGTCGCGGTCTCGTCGCGGCCGGGGGCGCGACGGTCCAAAAAGGACTGCAGCTGCTCCTGGTCAACGGCGATACCGGCGGGAATGCCATCGAGTGAGCAGCCGATAGCAGGGGAGTGCGACTGGCCAAAGATGCTCAGATGCAAGACGTTGCCAAAGGTCGAGGACATGCTATTCCTCCTCGAGCGTGACCTTGCCGCCCAGCAGGCGGTAGTGGTCAAAGAAATCAGGATAGGACTTGTTGACGGCCTCGGCGCCGTGGATCACGACTTCGCCAGTGGCACGGCTCGCGGCGATGGCGGCCATCATGGCGATGCGGTGGTCGTTGTGCGAATCGACCTCGCCGCCGGTAAAGGCGTCGACACCCTTGATGATGAGGTCGTCGCCGGCAATGCGCACCTGTGCGCCCAGTGCGGTGAGCTCGCGGGTGGTGGTGGCCAGACGGTCGGATTCCTTGATGCGCAGGCGGGCGCAGTCGCGGATGAACGTGCGGCCTTGCGCCAGCGATGCCACGGCAGAGATAACGGGCACCAAGTCGGGGATGTCGTGCGCGCTCATCTCAAAGCCGGCGAGCTTGTCGGACTGCACGGTGGCGGCGTTGGTGGAGCGCACGATGCGGGCGCCAAAGCGCGAGAGCGCGGCAAGCACGTTGCGGTCGCCCTGCGCGGAGCTGAGCGACACGCCCTCGACGGTGATGGGGTCGGTACCGATGGCGCCGGCACACAGCCAAAAGGCGGCGTTGGACCAGTCGCCCTCGACAGCAACGTTGCCTGGAGTGCGGTACGAGCCGCTGTCCACGCGGAAGTTCGTGATCTCGGGCTGGCCGTCCTTGGCGGGGATACGCTCGACGTTGACCTCGACGCCGAAGGCCTTCATGGCCTGGATGGTCAGGTTGATATAGGGGCGGCTCTCGATAAGGCCGGTTACCTGCACGCAGGAGGGCTGGGCCAAAAGCGGGGCTGCCAGCAGCAAGCCGGAGATGTACTGCGAGCTCACATTGCCCGGCAGGATAAAGGTGCCCGGGCGCATGCGGCCGCTTGTCTTGAGCGGGAAGCCGCCCAGACCCTGCAGGTCGCAGCCGGCGGCAATGATCTCGTCGGAGAGCGGGGAGAGGGGGCGTGCGCCCAGGCGGCCCTGGCCCACAAAGGTGGCCTCTGCCCCCAGCGCGCAGGCGACGGGCAGCATAAAGCGGAGCGTGGAGCCGCTCTCGCCGCAGTCGAGCGTGCCGCCCGCAAGTGCCTTGAGCAGGCCAAACTCAATACTCTTCATGGTGGGATGGACTTGGAACCCGTCCTCGACGGTCTCGATGCGGGCACCCAGGGCCGTGAGGCAGCGCACCGTGGCCTCGATATCGGCGCAGGTGGTGTTGCAAGTGACGTGCGTCTCGCCGTTGGCGAGTGCGGCACAGATGATGAGGCGGTGCGCCATCGACTTGGACGCGATGGCGGGAACGGTGCCCTTGAGCGGGGAGGGGGTGATGCGGGCTAGCATACGGATGCGTCTCCCTTCTGGCCGAGGCCCTCGGCAATTAAATCATGGAAGGTGGAAAGCGGCGTGCGGTCGATGCTGCAGCGGCCAATACCGTGCGGAATCACCAGATCGATGGTGTCACCGGCGCGTTTTTTGTCGTGCAGCGCCTCGGCAAAGATGGCGTCGGCCGAAAGCTCACAGCGGGTCTTGAGGCCATGACGGGCGCAGAGCTCCTCGATGCGACCGGGCAGCTCGGCATCGCAAATGCCGTGCAGGGCTGCGGCACGCGTGATGATGCCCATGCCGATCGACACGCAGTTGCCGTGTCCCAGCTCAAAGTGCTCGCAGGCCTCGACGGCATGTCCGGCGCTGTGTCCAAAGTTGAGGAGCTTGCGCTGGTTGGTCTCGCGTTCGTCGGCAACGACCACGGCGCGCTTAATGTCGATATTGCGGGCGATTATGAGCGCCACGCGGGCCACGTCGCGGTTCAGCAGCTCAAGCGTGAGCGGGGTCTTCTCCAGCTCGGCGAAGAGCTCGGGGTCGGCGATCACGGCGTGCTTGACGACTTCGCCGCAGCCGTCGGCGAACTGCTCGGGCGTGAGGGTGGCAAGGCATCCCACGTCGGCGATAACCACGCTCGGCTGCCAAAAGGCTCCGGCGAGATTTTTGCCGGCAGCCAGGTCGATGGCCGTCTTGCCGCCCACCGACGAGTCCACCATAGCGAGCAGACTCGTGGGGATCTGCACAAACTTGCAGCCGCGCATGTAGGTGGCGGCCACAAAGCCGGCCACGTCGCCCACGACGCCGCCGCCGAGCGCCACGATCACGTCGGAGCGCGAAAGCTCGTGCTCGGCTACAAACTCAAGAATGGCAACGTAGGTCTCGGCGCGCTTGTGTACCTCGCCGGCCTCGAAGGTGCAAATGCTTACCTCATAGCCTGACGCCTCCAGGCTCTGCTTAACGGGCATCTGGTAGAGCGGGCCCACGTTGGTGTCCGTAACGATGACGGCGCGGGTGCCTCCGGCGGTGGCGCGAACGAGTGGCCCTGCCTGCTCCAGCAAAAACGTGCCCACGTGTACCTGGTAGGGGCGTGCGGTGTCGATATCGATGGTAATCGCCATAAGCTATGGTCCTTTCGACCTGGCGTGATAGGTGGTCTAGTGGGCGCTCTCGTCGTCGAGTGCGCGCTTGATGCGATCGCCCTCGGCAAGGAGATTCTCAAGATAACGCTGGTCGCGGTTCTTGAGCGCACGGCTGTAGGCGCCGAGCGAATCGATCAGATGGTCGATCTCGAAGGCGAGAGCGTCGGCGTCGTCAATCATGAGCTCGGACCACATCTGCGGGTTGAGGTGTGCCACGCGCGTGAGGTCGCGGTAGCTACCGGCTGAAAAGCCGTGGTGGACCTGGGCGGTGGGGCTCTTTACGTAGGCGTTGGACACCACGTGTGCGAGCTGGCTCGTAAATGCGATCACGCGGTCGTGCTCGGCGGCGGTGGTCACGCTGAACTTGCCAAACCCCAAGGGACGCACCATCTCGCGCACCTGGCCCAAGAGCTCCAGCTTAAGGGCATCGTCTACCGCAGGCGGAACGAGCACGAGCGGTGCGCCCTGGAACAAGTCGGCGCGGGAGTGCGCGTAGCCCGAGAACTGGGTGCCCGCCATGGGGTGTGCGCCCACAAAGTAAAAGCCGTGCTCTTGTGCGAGCTCAAAGGCACGCTCGCACACAATGCCCTTGACGCCCACGGTGTCGATTACCACGGGGCCCATGATGGCTTCGGTGTCGGTGGCGTCGGCGAGCGCCTGGGCGTGGGCCTCGAGCCACTCGATGCATGCCTCGGGATAGCAGGCAAGGACGATGATGTCGCACTTGCCGAGCGTCTCGTCGTTGAGCTCGCCGGCGACGGTACCCATGCTGGCGGCCGTCATCACGTCATCGTCGGGGTCCCAGGCAAGCACGCGAACGCCCGCCTGCGCATAGCCGCGGGCAAAGCTGCCGCCGATGAGGCCCAGGCCCACGATGCCGGCGCACTTGGGTCCACCCTGGTTGACGCGTGCGTTTCTCACCGTACCCATGGGTTACTCCTGAACGGTCTCTTGGCAGACGACCTCGCGGATGGCGCGGATGCGGCGCATGGTGTCGTCGAACTGGTCGGGGGTGAGGGCCTGAGCACCGTCGGACCAAGCGTGGCTCGGGTCGTCGTGGACCTCGATCTCCAGACCGTTGGCGCCGCAGGCAGTCGCGGCGAGCGCCATGGGCTCGACATAGCGGGTGTAGCCGGTGGCGTGGCTGGGGTCGGCGACGACGGGCAGGTGCGATAGGTGGTGCAGCACCGGCACGGCGTTGAGGTCGAAGGTGTTGCGGGTGCGGGTCTCGAAGGTGCGAATGCCGCGCTCGCACAGGATGACGTTGTCGTTGCCCTCGCTCATGATGTACTCGGCAGCCATGAGCAACTCGTCGACGGTGCCGGACATGCCGCGCTTGAGCAGGACCGGGGTCTTGGTCTTGCCGACCTCCTTGAGCAGGGGGAAGTTCTGCGCGTTGCGGGCGCCGATCTGCATGACGTCGATCTTCTTATCCAAGAAGACCTGCACGTCGCGCGGGTCCATGATCTCGGTGACGATCGGCATGTCGAGCTCGGCGGATGCCTCGCATAGCAGGTCCAGGCCGGCGGGACCCATGCCCTGGTAGGCGTAAGGGGAGGTGCGGGGCTTGTAGGCGCCACCGCGCAGCATCGTGGCGCCGGCGGCCTTTACGCGGCGTGCGATGCGAATGAGGTTTTCGCCCTCGACGGAGCAGGGTCCGGCGATGACCTGGAACTGGTCGCCGCCGATCTTGACGCCGTGGCCGCAGTCGATGACGGAGTCCTCAGGGTGGAACTTGCGGTTGGCACGCTTAAAGGGCTCGGAGACGCGCTGCACGCGCTCGACGACATCCATGGACTCGAGCAAGAACGGGTCGATCTTGGTCGTATCGCCCACCAGGCCGATGATGGTCTCGTTCTCGCCGCGCGAGACGTCGGTCTTGAGACCCTTCTTCTCAATCCAGCTGACGATATGGCCGACGGCCTCGTCGCTGGCGCTCTGCTTTAAAATCGCAATCATGGTGTGCCTCTCACCTCGATGGATAGCTCTTGCAAAAACGGCCCGCATCGCGAGCCGTTATATATGTGCATGAGAGTTTATACTAATTGTTTCACTTTTGCGTTCTAAGGTGAGCCTCTGCGCCGTGTCTCCCACGTAATTGCAAAGCTTTTTCTATTCTTTTGTTAGCCCGTGGCGCACTTGGGTATAATGCCAACCGTTCGCCCTATTAGCTCAGGGGATTAGAGCGTCTGCCTCCGGAGCAGAAGGCCGTTGGTTCGAATCCAACATGGGGCACCCTCGAACGTAAGACCGTCCGAACCTCGCATGGTCCGGGCGGTTTTCTTATACCGACGCGACGTGATGGGACAAGGTATGGCAGCAACGGATATCGAGCTCGGACTCTCGACCGCCGAGGTCGAGGAGCGCATCGCCGCCGGTAAGATCAACCGCAACATGGAACTCAAGACCAAGTCGGTCCGCGAGCTCATCATCGAGAACCTCTGCACGCTGTTTAACTTGATCAACGTGGTTTTGGCGATTTTGGTGTTGCTGACCGGTTCGTTTAAGAACCTGACGTTCCTGTTCGTGGTGTTCTTGAACACGGCAATTGGCGTCATCCAGTCCATGCGCTCCAAGCGGATGGTCGATAAGCTTACGCTGCTCACCTCTAAGAAGGCCATCGCGGTGCGCGACGGCGCCGAGGTAGAGCTCGACCTGGACCAGATCGTGCTCGACGATATCATTCGCCTGGGGCGCGGCGACCAGATTCCCGCCGACGCCGTGGTGGTGTCGGGTGAGGCACTCGTGAACGAGAGCCTGCTGACGGGCGAGAGCGATCTCATCAAAAAGCAGCCCGGCTCCGAGCTCATGAGCGGCAGCTTTATCGACTCGGGCCTGCTGCGCGCCCGCGTGATCCATGTTGGCGCCGACAACTACGTGGCCAAGATCAACAACGAGGCCAAGTACGTCAAAAAGGTCAATTCCGAGATCATGAATGCGCTCAACGCCATCGTGCGCTTTGCGAGCCTCATTATGATTCCGCTCGGCCTGGCGCTCTTTGCCTCGAGTGTGAGCGAGCTGTGGGATGCCGCCGGTACGCCGGGCGATAGCGCGCTTTCGTGGTGTTTTTCCGAGCTGCTTGCCGGTCGCGTGCCTTCGTCGGCGCTGCTGTCTACGGTGGGCGCTCTTTTGGGCATGATTCCGCAGGGCCTGGTGCTGCTGACTTCGTCGGTGCTTGCCATCGCCACGGTGCGTCTGGCGCGCCGCAAGGTACTCGCGCAGCAGCTCTACTGTATCGAGACGCTCGCGCGCGTCGACGTGCTGTGCCTGGACAAGACGGGCACCATTACCTCGGGCCGTATGGAGGTCGAGGGTACCTACCCGCTGCCTGTTGAGGGCGTTGGCTTTGGCGCGGACTCGGACGAGGCAGCTGTCCCCGTCGAGACCACGGTCCTGGATTTTGCGCTCGCCAACGTGGCGCGTGCCACCTCGGCAGACGCCAACGAGACCTGTCAGGCGCTGCTCAACTATTACGCTGACCGCCCGGTCGAGGTTTCCGAGCCGCTGTCTGTCATTCCGTTCTCGTCGTCCAAAAAGTGGAGCGGTGCGTCGTTTTCGCAGGGCTCCTATGTGATGGGCGCGGCGCAATTTGTGCTTTCGGAGCGCGCCTTTGCGCAGGTCGAGAACCGTGTGGCCGAGCTCGCCGATACCTGCCGCGTGCTTGTGGTGGCCCGTGTGGATGGCTTTACGCCCGACGGCGATATGTTGGGCGAGGCAGAGCCTGTGGGCTTTGTGACCATTCGCGATGAGATCCGCTCCTCGGCCGCCGAGACCATCGGCTACTTTAACGAGCAGGGCGTGACCCTCAACGTGATCAGCGGCGACGACCCACGCACGGTGTCGTCGATTGCGCGCGTGGTGGGCGTTCCGGGGGCCGATGCCTACGTCGACGCCACGACGCTCGATACGCCGTCCAAGATTGATGCGGCGGTTGACCGCTATCACGTCTTTGGTCGCGTGACCCCGCAACAGAAGCGCGAACTCGTGCAGGCGCTCAAGCGTCGCGACCATACCGTTGCCATGACGGGCGACGGCGTCAACGACGTGCTGGCGCTCAAGGAAGCCGACTGTTCCGTGGCCATGGCCGCCGGTTCCGATGCCGCGCGCAACGTGGCCGAAATCGTGCTGGTCGACAACGATTTTGCCTCGATGCCCGCCGTGGTGGCCGAGGGCCGTCGCTCCATCAACAACCTGCAGCGCTCTGCGGCGCTGTTTCTGACCAAGACGCTGTTCTCGATGGGCTTGGCGGCACTGTGTATCGCGTTTCCGCCGTATCCCTTCGAGCCGATCCAGATGACGCTCATCAATTTCTTCTGCATCGGCGCGCCGGGCTTTGTGCTGGGTTTGGAGCCCAACAACGCCCGCGTGAAGGGGTCATTCTTGACCAACGTGCTCAAGCGTGCGCTGCCGGCGTCGCTGGCGGTTATTATGGCTGCGGCGCTCGATATCTTTGTGGCGCGCGTGTTTGGCTTTAACCAGCTCACGCTTTCGACCATGTGCCTGCTTACGTCGTGTGCGGCGAGCGTGAGCCTGATCTGGCGCATCTCACAGCCGCTCACTCCCTTGCGCGTGGTGCTCTTTGTATTTGTCGTCGTCGGCATCTTGGCGGGTGTTATCGGATTCCCGGAGCTGCTGTCCATCGCTAATCTTTCGACGGGCGAGGCCGTTATCTTGCTGGCGATCGTCGTCTTTACCTGCACGGTGTTCTTTAAGCTCGCCACGATGATGGATTCGCTTAAGCCGCGCCGTCGCCATGCTGCCACTGGCTTTGGCCGTGGCGTTCGCGTCCGTCTGGGTCGCGGTGGCGGCAAGGTGAGCTCGACGGGCTCGACGGCCCAGCGTTTTGCCAAGCGCGTCGCCGCCGATATGGCGCAGCGCCGTGAGGAGCGCACCGCTCGCGAGGCCGAGGTTCGCGCGCTCGAGGGTGTGGAAAAGGCCCAGCCCAAGAAAAAGAAAGGTGCGGGCACCAAACGTTCGCAGGTGACCAAGTCCGCCCAGGGCATTAAGGTCTCGATGCCGAGCAAAAAGAAAAAGCCTGCAAAGAAGGCCTAGCCCCAGTTGCCCCGGGGATGATTTTTCTGGGACGGGATTAAAAAATCATTAGGTACACAATGATTTTTTAATCCCCGTCCCAGAAAAATCATCCCCCCAAAAAGACTACCCTGGCGATGTTGAATTGGTGCCTTGCCCCTGTGGGGGCGTGGCGATGCTATGCTCTAACTTCGACTGTATGAATTGCTCCGAAAAGAGGAAGCCGTGATCTGCCCGCATTGCCTTAAGACCATAGAGGACGGCGCCTCGTTCTGCCCCTATTGCAACGCATACGTTGGTCCGGGCGACGGTCCCGAGCATACCGAGTTCGTATTCTGCGATGGTTGTGGCGCACGCCTGTCCCCGCATGATCGCACCTGTCCCAAGTGCGGGCGCCCCGCCCCGGGCATCCTTTCCAAAGACGCGGCTGCATCCGATCTGGCAGCAGGCCGCACGGCCGGCTTTCCGCGCTTGACGCAGGAGCAGATCGATACCGAGGTGCCCCATGCGCCGGCCTCTGCCGCCGCGGTGCTCTCGGATGCCGCCGACCCCAACGAGACCTGCGTGCTGCCTGCCTTCGATAAGGACTTTGGCATCCCCAAGGTCGATATCCCCACACCGGTGTCCCTGCGCGATGATGTCCAGCCCAAAAAGCAAAAGGCCAAGCGCAAGGTCCATCCCGACGAGGATGCCTATCACAAGCACAAGCGCCATATCCCCAAACCGCTTATCGTCATCGCGGTGCTCGCCGCCGTGTGCGGTGGTGCGTATTGGTTTGTGACTGCCGATCCTATGGGCGTCATGCCCGGCTTCTACGACCAGTTTGGCCAGGCCGCCAAGACCACCTTCCCGTCGCGCCAAAAGGGCGAGGCCACCGAGAAAGAGTCCAAGCAAGAGGATGCGTCCGAGGTCGTTCAGGAGGAGACCGTCTTAACCGACGACCAACTCTACGCCAGGCTCGACGGCCTGTACCAGACCATCGTGTCGTACAGCGACGATGATCAGATCGGCGAGGTCATCGATTCGTTTAATAACGGCTATCTGCGTACGCCGCTCTCCACCCGCCAGGAGCTGTCGCAGAGCGCTTATGCCCTGCGCGATCAGATTAAAAAGACCCAGGATGAGCTCAATAACCTCAAGGTTCAGGACGACACCGTCTACGCGGAGGACATCGATCATCTAAAGCAGCTTGCCCAGTGGATGTACGAGCGCGTTGACGTGATCTGCCAGAGCTGGGACATCTCGCTATCCATTCCCGACGGTGAGTCGCTGAGCGCTCGCAAGAGCGAGATCTTGGCGCCCATCGCGCAGGGCGGCAGCAGTGCGCTCAGCCAGTACGATGCCAACGTGGGCGCTTGGAAGCCGCAGCAGCGCTCGTAATTTGTTGCCCTCCGGCGGCATAACCTGCGTGCGCAATTGATGGAAGCCCGTGCTTATTGCTACAATTTGACCAAATATGCTTTAAACGCACGAGGAAGGAACCACATGTTTGGTTTTAAGAAAGAGCTCTACACGCCCGAGTATCAGCTTGTCGGCGATGAGTGTGCGGTGATCGAGACGTCGAAGGGCACCATCAAGGTCAAGTTTGACGGCGAGGGCGCCCCCATCCACGTGGCGAACTTCTGTGAGCTTTCCACGATGGGTTTTTACGACGGCCTTAAGTTCCATCGCTATGTGCCCGGTTTTGTGATCCAGGGCGGCGACCCCAATACCCGCGATATGTCCGGCGCCGATGTCGCCGCCGGTCTTGAGGGCCCCGACGGCATGCCCGGTACCGGCGGCCCCGGCTACTGCATCAAGGGCGAGTTCGCTACCAACCCGCGTAACAGCCACGTCGACGGCGCGCTTGCCATGGCACGTTCCATGGATCCCGATTCCGCGGGTTCGCAGTTCTACTTCTGCCTGGGCGCTCAGCATAACCTCGACTCCGGCTACACCGTCTTTGGCACCACGGTCGAGGGCCTCGACGTCATCTCGCAGCTGCGTGCCGGCGACGAGATCGTTCACGTCGAGATCGTTCACGAGTAAAGGGGACTTCCTTGAATAGCCAGCTGATCCAACAGGGCCGCGCCGCTTATCGCGCGGGTGATTATTCCGCTGCCGCCCAGATGCTCGGTGCGGCAAAGACCCCCAGCGAGATTATGGGCGAGGCCGACCATCTGCGCGGCAACGCCTTGATGCACCTGGGCATGTATGCCGAGGCCGCCGAGGCCTACGCCGCCGCCCTCAACGACGGTACCTATGGCAAGCGCGGCGCGCTGCTTACCAACCGCGGCAAGGCGCTTGCTGCCGTGGGTGACTATGTGACCGCAGCCCAGGCTTTCTCCGCTGCAACGCAGGATGCATCCTATGCCACGCCGTTTAAGGCCTATCTGGGCCTGGGCAACGCCCTGTTCCAGTCGGGCGATTATGCCAACGCCGGTACTGCCTTCCGTCAGGCCGCCATCGATGGTGCCAACCCGGCTCCCGCCGCCGCCCTTGGCGATCTTGGCCGCTGCTTCATTAAGCTCGGCCGTCCGGCAGACGCCGTAGAGACCTACCGCACGGCCATCGACTTTGCCGGTCCGCGCGATGACACGCGTGCGCTTAACGCCGGCATGGGCCAGGCGCTCTCTGCCGCCGGTCGTCCCTCTGACGCGCTCGATGCCTTTAACGCCGCCACCGCCGACGGTATCTACCAGCTCACGCCCGAGCAGGCCGACGAGCTTGCCCGCGTGCACGATTCCCTCGCTGCTCTTTCGGCCCAGACGGCCATGGCCACGGCGCCGGCTCCCGCGATGGATGCTCCCGCCGTCGACCCGCTCGACCCCACGGGTGCTACCGGTCAATTTATGCCCGACCCCTCGGACACCGGCTTCTTCACCCTGTCCGAGTCCGAGATGGTTCAGCAGGACCGCAAGGAGGCGAAGGTCCGTCGTCGCCATCGCCACACGGGCCTCAAGGTCTTCTTGGTGCTGCTTCTGCTGATCGTCATTGCCGCAGGCGGTCTTGGCTTTGCCTACACGCGCGGCCTGGGCTTCCCCTCGCAGGAGTCTGTTGTCACCGACCTGTTCCAGGCCGCAGGTGACGGCGATACCGCCAAGGCCGAGTCCTGTCTTGCCTCCAGCCTGTCCGAGGACGCCAAGTCGATGATCATTTCCTCGATTCCGCAGGGCGCCACCGTCTCCATTGAGGGCATGGACCAGTCTATGACCGAGACCACCGCCAAGGTCAAGGCGTCGCTGTCCAAGGGCGGCGAGCAGGAGTACACCGTCAAGTTCGTGCGCTCCGACAACCATATCGGTTGGGCCGTCTCCTCGCTCGACATCGATCTCTCGGCTGCTGACAACCAGTAGTGACCTTATGAGATTTGACGCTGCCCGGTGCTTCACCGCAAGTGAAGTGCCGGGCTTGCGCTAGTATGATGGGCTAGTAGTTTTCCAGCAATCATCCAACACATCAGGAGTTGCGTTGTTTTCTTTGATGGATATGTTCTTCGGTAGCTATGCGGGCGATCTTGCCATCGACCTCGGCACCGCCAACACGCTTGTCTCCGTGCGCGGCAAGGGCATCGTCATTCGCGAGCCCTCCGTTGTCGCCATCGACAAGAACGATGAGCGCATCCTGGCTGTCGGTATCGAGGCAAAGCGCATGCTCGGCCGTACGCCCGGTAACATTGTGGCTGTGCGTCCCCTTAAGGACGGCGTTATCGCCGACTTCGACGTTACTGAGGCCATGCTTCGATATTTTATCGACAAGGCGTCCGAGAAGCGCTATCCGTGGACGCCGCGTCCGCGCGTCGTCGTCTGCGTCCCCTCCGGCGTCACGTCGGTCGAGAAGCGCGCTGTTTTTGAGGCTACGATTCAGGCCGGTGCCCGCCAGGCATACCTGATCGAGGAGCCCATGGCTGCTGCCATCGGCGCCGACTTGCCTGTCGAGGAGCCCACCGGCTCCATGGTCATCGATATCGGTGGCGGTACCACCGAGGTCGCCGTTATCGCCATGGGCGGTATCGTCGTGTCGCAGTCCATCCGCATTGCCGGTGACGAGTTTGATCAGGCCATCCTTACCCACGTTCGTGATGCCTATAACCTGGCTATCGGCGAGCGCACGGCCGAGGACATCAAGATCAAGGTCGGTTCTGCCGTGCCGCTCAAGGACGAGCTCGACGTCGAGGTCAACGGCCGCGACGTGATCACGGGCCTGCCCAAGACCGTGCGCATCGAGAGCGAGGAGATTCGTCGCGCGCTCAATAAGCCGCTCGACGAGATGGCCAAGGCCGTCAAGGACGCCCTCGACGCCACGCCGCCCGATCTTGCCTCGGATCTTATGTACTACGGCATCCTGTTGACCGGCGGCGGTGCGCTGCTGCGCGGCCTCGACGTGCGTCTGCGCGACGAGACCGGCGTTTCGGTCAACGTCAGCCCTACGGCGCTCGACAACGTCGTCAACGGCTGCGCCCGCGTGCTCGAGGCCAACGCGTTTGACGGTGGCTTCGTCCAGACCAATGCTTAATTTCCAAAAGGTGGATTCCATTTGGCACGATCTTCGGGTTTCTCTTCAAATCTGAATACCAAGCGACAATCAACGGGTATGCGCCCGTTGATTGTTTTCAGCGTAATTTCGGTGCTGCTGCTTACGTTTTACATTCGCGAGGGCGAGGCGGGACCGATTCATGCCGTGCGTTCTGGCGTGACGACGATTACCTCGCCGGTGCGTTTTGTGGGCTCGGCTGTGGCCGCGCCCTTTAACGCAATCGGAAACGTGTTCTCAAACCTTACGGCTTCGCAAGACACCCTCGACGAGCTTAAGAAGCAAAACGAGGTCCTGACGTCAAAGGTTGCCGAGCTCTCCGAGGCTCAAAAGACCGCCGAGCGACTCGAGAGCCTGGTCGGTCTTCAGTCGACCTACAACCTCAAGTCCACCGCGGCTCGCATTGTCGGCGCGTCGGGCGATGCCTGGACCTCGACCGTTACCATCGACAAAGGCTCTGCCGACGGTCTTACCATCAACATGCCCGTGACGAGTTCTGCCGGTGTCATCGGTCAGATTATCGAGGTTTCGGCCAAGACCTCCACCGTCCGCCTGATTAGTGATGAGAACTCGGGCGTGTCCGCCATGGTGCAGGATACGCGTGCTCAGGGCATGCTGCAGGGGCAGCCCGACGGTACCCTGCGCCTGGAGCACGTGAGTGTCGACTCCGACGTGAAGGTGGGCGATATCATCGTGACCTCGGGCATCGGCGGCGTATTCCCCAAGGGCCTGCCGCTCGGTACGGTCTCGTCGGTGGAGAAGTCTGCCAACGATGTGTACTACACCATCGTCGTGCGCGCTCAGACAACGGCCGAAAACAACGAGGAAGTGCTGGTCATTACGTCGCTGACCGATGAGCAGTCGGCTTCGGACGAGGATGTGAGCAGCGCCAACAGTACGCCGCAGGGCACCTCGCGCGATGCGGCCACCAAGTCCAAAGATGAAAGCTCGGATGAAAACTCCGATGCGTCCGACACGACTGACTCGGGCTCGAGCGAATAGGGAGGCATGTCCATGGATCTACACGAACAGGGGACTGGCTCCCGCACTTTTGCGATTGCCGCCATTGTCTGCGTCCTGCTGCAGGCGGGCTTGGCGCCGCAGATCTCCATCGCGGGCGGTCGCGTCAACTTTATGATTATCCTGGTGTGCCTGAGTGTGTTTTCGGGCGATCCCACGCGGGCCGTCATCTGCGGTTTTTGCAGTGGCCTGTTCTACGACCTGTCGGCAGCCGTGCCGGTGGGCGTGATGTCGCTGTTGCTGACAGTGGGCAGCTTTGCCCTGACACACAGTGCCGCCGGTCAGACGGGCGGCACCCCGAGCGCTCGCGGCATCACGGTGGGCGCCTTTGCGCTTGCCATTAACGTGATCTACAGCATTATCTTGCTGTTTATGGGACTGGAATCGAGTTTTGTCGTGGCGATCTTTGGACACGCCCTGCCGTCCTCGATTCTGACCGGTCTGGTCGCCGTTCCGTTTTTGATGTCCGGCGTCGCGCCGCAGTCTGGCTATGGGTTCTCCGCGCGCGGTGGGCGTCAGACGGGTATGCGCTTTAAGCCCAAGACCCGTAAGCTCAAATAGGGGAGGTCTGTAGATGTCTTCCCAGTTGACGGTTGTTGTCGCTGGCATCGTCCTGGTCGTGGCCATTGTGGTCGCGCTGGTCATCATGCGACGCGGCGACTCCCGCTTTACCTACGACACGCAGCACGGAACGGCCCCGCGCGCCACCGAGGGCGAGGGCAATACGGCCGCTACGGCCTTCAAGGGCCGCTTTTCCATCCTCACCGCGGGCGTGGGTGCGATGTTTGCCGCGCTTGCCGTTAAGCTGTGGGGCATGCAGATGGTCTCGTCGGACTACTACGACAAGCAGGCCAAGAGCAATCAGACCCGTACCGTTACCACGCCTGCCGTGCGTGGCCGCATCTTGGACCGCAACGGCGTCGCGCTGGTGCAAAACCGCCCCTCGCTCGCCGTCGTCGCCTATCGCGACCTTGCCGACGACAAGGTACTGGTGCGTCATCTTGCCAACGTGCTCGGCATGCCGTATATCGCGGTGCTGCGCAACATCCAGGACAATTCCGAAGGCGCGCAGAGCCTGCATACGATTGCGACTGACGTGCGCCGCTCTACTGTCGCCTACATTCAGGAGCACGCCGGTGAGTTTCCCGGCGTGAAGATCGCCGAGCGCACCGAGCGCCAATACCCGTATGGCGAGACCGCCTGCCATATCTTGGGCTATACCGGCACCATTACCTCCGAGCAGCTCGAGGCGCAGAACAAGAAGTCGTCGGACGGCAGCGATAGCGCGGCTGGCCAGATCTCGTATCAATCGGGCGATATTGTGGGCCAGGCGGGCGTAGAGATTTACTACGAAAATCTGCTGCAGGGCATTCGTGGTGAGCAGACCGTGAAAGTTGACGCCTCGGGTAATGTGACCGGTCAAGCCGGCGCCGTTCCCGCCAAGGCCGGTTCTGACATTAAGCTTACGCTGGACCTTAAGATTCAACAGGCCTGCGAGACGGCTCTGGCGAATGCCATTGAGCTTGCCAAGACCACGGGTCATAGCGATGCCGGCAACGGCGCCGTGGTGTGCCTCGATCCCAACAATGGTGAGATTCTGGGTATGGCGAGCGAGCCCAAGTTTGATCCGTCGGTGTTCATCGGCGGCGTTTCCAACGACGTTTGGACCGAGCTCAACGACGACAAGGGTTCGCATCCGCTGCTCAACCGCGCCATTAGCGGCCAGTATATGTCGGCTTCGACCATCAAGCCGCTCTCGGCTCTGGCCGGTCTTGAGTTTGGAACCTATACCTCAGGCCAGACCACGAACTGCACGGGCTATTGGACGGGCCTGGGCAAGTCATGGGGTAAGTACTGCTGGCTGCATTCCGGTCACGGCACTATGACGCTGCAGTCCGGTATCGCCAACTCGTGCGACCCCGTGTTTTACGATATGGGTAAGGCGTTTTTCTACAACGACCAGCATCCCGAGGGTCTGCAAGAGGTCTTTCGCCGTTGGGGCCTGGGCAAGACCTGCGGCATCGATCTGCCAAGCGAGGGCACCGGTCGCATTCCTGACGCCAAGTGGAAAGAGTCCTACTTTACCGACGCCTCGGCCGAGGACCGCAAGTGGAATGCCGGCGATATGACTAACATCGCTATCGGCCAGGGCGACATTTTGGTGACGCCGCTGCAGATGGCGTGTGCCTACATGGGCCTTGCCAACGGCGGCAAACAGTATGTGCCGCATGTGTTCTTGTCTGCTGTCTCGCGTGATGGCGACGGCGATGCCTACAAGTACAACGGCAAGGGCAAAAAGAAGCGCCTGGAGGCCCATATCAATAGCGATGCCGACCTGGCGCTGGTCCGTAACGGCATGCACGATGTGATTTACTCGGCGTCGACTTCGACCGCCGCACACTTTAACTCCTTGACCCCCACGGTCTACGGCAAGTCCGGCACGGGCGAGAAGAGCGGCGAGGACGATTACGCGTGGTTTTGCGCCTACGCGCCGGCCGATGAGCCCAAGTACGTGATTGTCACTGTCTTGGAACAGGGCGGTGGTGGCTCCGATACCGCGCTGCACGTCGTGCGCGATGTCCTCGGTGCCATTTATGACGAGCCCGACACATCTTCTGCCACGGGCGATTCTTCGGTTCGATAGGAGGTTGCGATGGATTTTTCGCCGGCGGACCTGTTCCGCTCAACTAAGACCGGTTCCCGCAGCAGCCTGGACCGTGTCAACAAGCAGCTTTCGGCCTCGCGCGGCACGTTTCGCCAGAAGGTGCACATCGGCGTGCTGCTGGCAACCTTGGCACTCGTTGCCTATGGTGCCATCATCATTTGGTCGGCATCGCAGTTTAAGGCCGACGCCTCATTTTCGCGCCACCTGTTGGGCATCGGCATCGGTGCGGTGCTTGCGGTGCTCGTCTGGCGTACCGATCTGCGCGGCATCTCTAACTTCTCGACGGCGCTGCTCGTCATCGACCTCATTGTGATTTTCTCGCCCAAGATTCCGGGGCTGTCCTATACGGGCGGTCTGGGCATGACGGGCTGGATCAAGATTCCCGGTATCGGTCTTACCTTCCAGCCGGTCGAGCTCGCCAAGCTCATCACGATCTTCTTTATCGCCACGCTTGGTTCGCAGTACAACGGCCGCATCGATACCGCCCGCGACTACATTAAGCTCTGCGGCATGCTCTCCGTTCCGTTTTTGGCCGTCGTCGCCATGGGCGACCTGGGTTCGGGCCTGGTCGTGTTGGTGTCGGGTGCCGTTGTGATCTGCATGAGCGGTGCGCGCCGCGAATGGGTGCTGTCGACCTTGGCTCTGCTCGTGGGTTTGGTGGCGCTCATCCTGGCGCTCGATTCTGTGCTCGATTCTCTTTTGGGCCATGACGTTTTGATCAAGCAGTACCAGATGAACCGACTGACCGTCTTTATCGACCCCGATAATGCCGATTCGGACGATGCCTACAACTTGCAGCAATCGCTCATCGCGGTTGGATCGGGTGGCTTTTTCGGTAAAGGTCTGGGCCATGCGACGCAGTCTGCCGGTGGCTTTCTGCCCGAGTTCCACACCGACTTCGTCTTTGCCTTTTTGTCCGAGACCTTTGGCTTCTGCGGCTCCTTTTTGCTGCTGTGCCTGTACGTGCTGCTCATGTTCTCGACGATTCGCGTTGCCTTTAAGTGTGAGTCTCTGTTCCTACGCTTGTCATGCGTGGGTATCGTCGGCATGTGGGCATTCCAGACCTTCGAGAACATCGGCATGTGCATCGGCATGATGCCGATTACCGGTATTCCGCTGCCGTTCATTAGCTTCGGTTCGTCCTCGATGATGATCCAGTTGCTGACGGTAGGTATCGTACAATCCATATGGCGGCATCGTTCGGGCGCCGCGTAACCGCTGGAGGGGTTTGCTATGAAGATTCCCGTGGACAAGCTGACCCGCGTCTTTAAGATGGGCGCGACCACCAAGAAGGATTCCGACACGCCGGTTCGCGTGTCCGTCTACCTCGATTCGTCTGCCTCGCGTTTTTTGGTCGAGACGGTGCGCGATGCCTTCGTGCCGCAGACGACGTCTGGCATTGTGCGCGTTGAGCGCCTGGGTGAGGACCGTATCGTCCCCAAGACCGATACCGACGTGGTGCTGGTCCTTTCGTGCGGATCCGACCGTCTGGAGAGCGCTGTACAGGAGCTTGTGATTGCCGGCGCCCCCGTGTGCGTGCTGGCCGAGTCTGCTGTCGAGGTGCCTTTTATCCAGGAGTCCACGCCCATGCTCGGCGCGGTGGCGGCCACCGATAAGACGTATCTGCTCGAGACGCTTGCCCGCTGGATTCTCGATCGCACGGATAAGGAGACGGCCTTTGCGGCGAACTTCGCCTTTATGCGTATTGCGGCCGCTAACCGCATCATCACCTCGTGCGCGCTTACCAATATGGCGACGGGTGCGCTGGTGTTTTTGCCGGGGGCCGATTATCCCGTTATGGCGCTGGCGCAGTTGGGCATGCTCTTTGAGCTCGCGGCCATCTTTGGACGCGGTATTAAGCCCGAGCGTGGCTACGAGGTCGCGGGCGTGCTTGCCGGCGGCTTGGTGCTCCGTGCCGTCACCCGCGCCCTGGTAAAGCAGACGCCGCATATCGGGTTTGCCGTCAAGGCGCTGACCGCCGCCGCGGGCACCTATGGTATGGGCCGTGCGCTCGTTTCGCTGTATGAGCGCGACATCGACTACAGCCGTGCCAACGAGGTGGCTGCCGCCACGTTCTCGCGCGTCCGCGACCTGGTGACCACGGTTGCCGGCGCTACTCGTCCCATGGGTCCCTTTGAGGACGCATCTGATCTCGCTGCTTAGGGGTTTCTTTTGCGCGCTGTGTACCAAGACTGTTTTCATTTGATTGAGCCCCTGCTCGCAAAGGTCGAGAAGCCGAGTCGCTATATCGACCATGAGTGGGGCACGCTCTCCAAGGCCGATGCCGACTATCGTTGCTGCATGATTTACCCGGATGTGTACGAGGTTGGCCTGCCCAACCAGGGTATTGCCATCCTGTACAACATCCTCAATCAGGCCGAGGGCATTTCCTGCGAGCGCGGCTATGTGCCGTGGCCCGATATGGGCGATGCCATGCGCGAGGCTGGTATCCCGCTGCTGTCGCTCGAGGGCGCAGCACCCGTGGCCTCGTTCGATATCGTCGGCATGCACGTGCCGCACGAGATGGCCGTGACAAACTTTCTCGAGGCGCTCGACCTCGCCGGCATTCCGCTGCTCGCGGCCGACCGCACCGAGGACGATCCCATCATCGTCGCCGGTGGCCCCTCGGTCTATAACCCCGAGCCGTATGCGGCCTTCTTTGATGCCATCCTCATTGGCGAGGGTGAGGAGTCGTTGCTCGAGATCTGTCAGCTGCATCGCCGCTTGCGCGACGAAGGCGTCTCGCGCGCTCAGATTGTCGAGCAGCTCGCGACGGTCGCCGGTACCTATGTGCCGTCTCTGTATGAGGTGCGCTATGACGAGCCCTGCTCGCCGCATGGCTACACCGTGCCGCGCGAAGGCAAGGACGTCCCGCCGGTAGTCTATAAGCGCGTCGTTGAGGACTTTGGCGCTACCAATCCGCTGTCGCAGTCGTGCGTGCCCTACGCGCAGCTCGTCCACGATCGCCTGTCTATCGAGATTCTGCGCGGCTGTGCCCGCGGCTGCCGTTTTTGCCAGGCCGGCATGACCTATCGTCCGGTGCGCGAGCGCTCGGCCGACCAGATTGTGTCCTCGGTGATCCAGGGCCTGCAGAAGACCGGCTATGACGAGGTGTCGCTCACCTCGCTCTCGACCACCGACCACTCATGCATCCGCGATGCGCTCGGCAGGCTCAACCGCCGTCTGGAAGATACGGGTATTCGCGTGTCCATTCCCTCACAGCGCCTGGATTCGTTTGGCGTGGATATGGCCGAGTCGGTCGCTGGCGAAAAGAAGGGCGGCCTGACGTTTGCCCCCGAAGCCGGCAGTCAGCGCATGCGCGACATCATCAACAAGAATGTGACCGAGGAGGACTTGGACCGTGCGGCCAAGGCGGCCTTCGAGGCTGGTTGGAACCGCATGAAGCTCTACTTCATGATGGGCCTTCCCGGCGAGCGCGATGAGGATATCGTGGCCATCGCCAACCTGGCCGACCATGTGCTCGAGCTCGGCCGCTCCGTGGTTCCCAAGGCGCGCCGCGGCTCCATCTCGGTGTCCATCTCGGTGTCGGTGTTTATCCCCAAGGCCGCTACACCCTTCCAATGGTGCCCACAGCTCGATTACGACGATGTCAAGCGCCGTCAGAAGCTCCTCATCACGAGCGTTCGCAACCGTGCGGTCCGCGTGCACTACCATGATGCCGAAACCTCGCTCGTTGAGGCCGCGCTGTCTCGCGCCGGCCGTGACATGACGCCTGTCATCATCGATGCCTGGCGTGCCGGTTCGCGTTTTGACGCCTGGGTGGAGCATTTCTCGCTCGATAACTGGAAAAAGGCGGCGGCCAAAAACGGCATCGACCTCAACGAGCTCGTGCACCTGCCCTATGGGCTGGACTGGCGTCTGCCCTGGGAGCACGTGAGCCCCGGATGCTCGCGCGGCTTCCTCGAGCGCGAATACCGCCGCTCGCTGGAGGGCGTCACGACGCCCGACTGCACCCGCACGTCGTGCACCGGTTGCGGAATCTGCCCCACGCTCCATGCCAAGAACGTATTGGTGGGTGATCGCGCATGAGTGAGCGCCTGACCGACAACCCCACGCTCTTTAGGCTTCGCGTTCGCTATGGCAAGCGCGACCGCCTTAAGTACCTGGGTCATCTCGAAGTGATTCATACCATTGAGCGCATCGTGCGTCGCGCGGGGCTGCCCTATGCCGTGACGCAGGGCTTCTCTCCGCACATGCGCGTGGGCTTTTCGTCGGCGCTGCCGGTGGGCACGTCGTCGACTTGCGAGTGGTATGACCTGTTTATGACCGAGTTCGTCGCGCTCGACGAGGCGTTTGAGCGCCTGGCGGCGGCATCTCCGGCCGATCTGGCCCCCATCGAGGCGGCATACATCGACGTGCGCACACCGGCGCTGACGGCGCAGCTCACGCGTCTGTCCTATCGTATCGACCTGCATCTTGACCCTGAGGCACCGGCCTCCGCCGACGAGGTGCGTCGTGCTATCGATACACTGCGCGCGGGCCACGGCATCGACTACGCACGCGGCAAAAAGAGCAAACGCCTGGACTTGGATCATACGCTCGTGGGCTATGAGCTTAAGGCGGGGGAGTGCCGTGACCATCTGGTGCTCATGCTCGACACCCATGCCGACAACGAGGGCTCCATGCGTCCGGAAATTTTGCTTTCTGCCGCTGATGTTTTGTTGCAGGGCTTGACCCCGGGCGTCGATGCACCTATCGTTTCCACCGGTATGCAAGACCTCGTGACCATCTGCTCCTACGATGTCGAGCGTCAGAATCAAGCATGCGAGGACGACGAGGGCCGACTCGTCAGCCCCATACCTGTGCGAACTTGTGGATTTGCTCCACATACTCGTTGACGGGGGTATTATCGCCTGCTACTATATTCGGCTGTTGCACTAACTGATGCATGAAGGGCAAGTAAACATGTACGCAATCGTTAACACGGGCGGCAAGCAGTACAAGGTCGCCACCGACGATGTCATCACCGTCGAGAAGATCGAGGGCAATGAGGGCGATAAGATCACCCTGCCGGTTATCTTCCTCAACGATGGTAAGAAGATCGTCACCGATCCCGACAAGCTGGCCAAGGCCAAGGTTACCGCTCAGATCGTTGAGCAGTTCAAGGGCGAGAAGCAGCTGGTCTTCAAGTTCCACAAGCGCAAGCGCTATCGTCGTCTGAAGGGTCACCGTCAGCAGCTCACCAAGCTGAAGATCGTGAAGGTTCAGGCTACCTCCCGCGCCAAGAAGGCTGTCAAGGCAGAGGCTGAGGCTGTTGCCGAGGCTCCCGTCGCCGAGTAGATTACACTCGTAACGAAAGAGTAGGTATACACAATGGCACACAAAAAAGGACTCGGTTCCTCCCGTAATGGCCGTGACTCCCGCGGTCAGCGCCTTGGCACGAAGCGCTATGCCGGCCAGACGGTAACCACGGGCACGATTCTCGTCCGTCAGCACGGCACGCACATCCACCCGGGTGAGAACGTTGGCCGTGGCAAGGACGACACGCTGTTCGCGCTGGTCGACGGTACCGTTGAGTTCCACAAGGGTATCAAGCACAGGGTCAGCGTACGCCCGCTCGCGAACGCGTAATTCACCCTTCATAGAGCACATATGTGGGAGGCACTTGAGTTTTAGGATTCAAGGGTCTCCCTCTTTTTGTAGGAGGCGATTCTGTTGTCACAGTTCACCGATATCAGCCGAATTAACGTTTGCGGCGGCGACGGCGGAGCCGGATGCATGTCGTTTAGGCGCGAGGCATTTGTTCCCAAGGGCGGCCCCGATGGCGGCGACGGCGGTCGTGGCGGCAACGTCGTCATTCAGGCCGACGCTCAGCTGTCCTCGCTGATCGATTACCGCTTTAAGCATCACTTCCGTGCCGAGCGCGGAACGCATGGCCAGGGTGCCCGCCGCAACGGCAAAAGCGGTGAGGACCTGATTTTGAAAGTCCCCATGGGCACCGTAGTCCGCGAGCTCGATCCCGAGACGCAGACCCCGATGTTCGAGATTGCCGACCTGGTGCACGACGGCGAGCGCGTTGTCGTGGCGCCCGGTGGTGCTGGCGGTCTGGGCAACACTCACTTTGTGACGTCGGTGCGTCGCGCGCCCGCGTTTGCCCAGCTCGGCGAGCCGGCTGAGGAGCACTGGATCGAGCTCGAGATGAAGCTCATGGCCGATGCCGCGCTTGTGGGCTTTCCCTCGGTCGGCAAGTCCTCGCTCATCGCGCGTATGAGCGCTGCCCGTCCCAAGATTGCCGACTACCCGTTTACCACGCTTGTGCCCAATCTGGGCATGGTGCGTGCCGGCGAATATTCTTACGTCGTTGCCGACGTTCCCGGTCTCATCGAGGGCGCGAGCGAGGGTCGTGGCCTGGGCCATCAGTTCCTGCGCCACATTGAGCGCACGGCCTTGATCATGCATGTCGTTGACATGACGGGCGGGTTTGAGGATCGCGATCCGGTTGAGGACTATCGCATTATTAACCGTGAGCTTGAGCAGTATGGCGCTGAGCTTTCGGAGCGTCCGCAGATCGTCGTCGCCAACAAGTGCGATGCGCCGGGCACGGCCGACAAGATTGCCGACCTTAAGCGTGCGGCGCTCGACGACGGGCATATGTTCTTTGCCGTGTCCGCTGTGACGGGTGCCGGTCTCAACACGTTGATGCTTGCCGTGGGCGAGCAGGTGGCCAAGCTCCGCGCTGAGCTGGCGGTCTCTGATGAGCCGGTCGATTTGCGCGACGAGGAGTGGGAGCGTCGCCGCCTGCAGCGCGAGAAGCGGTTCCGTATTGTCCAAGAAGAGCCTCATGCCTTCCGCGTGGTCGGTCGCGCCATCGAGCGCTTGGTTATCCAGACCGACTGGGAAAATGAGGAGGCCGTCATCTATCTGCAGCATAAGTTTTCCCGCATGGGTGTTGACGATGCGCTCGAAAAGGCCGGTTGCCGTGCCGGCGACGAGGTTCGCATTTGCCAGCGCGCCTTTGACTTTGAGGGCGCCGAGGACTTCTCGGAGTTCGAGGACGAGCTTGAGGACGGTAGCGAGGACGTCGCCGTCGAGGTCGTTGATGTCGAGGATGTCGCGGACGATAGCTTGGAGGCTGTCAACGCGGTGGATGCCATTGACGGTACCGATGACTCTGTTGCTGCGGAAGACGTCGAGACCCCGGAGGGCGAGTAAGCCATGTCGCTGCGCGGTGGAATCGGTCTGCCCGAGCTTCCCATAGAGGACGGGCAGGAGTTTAGGCTCGGCATTATGGGCGGTACCTTTGACCCCATCCATTACGGTCACCTGGTGACCGCCGAGCAGGCACGTGAGTCCCTCGACTTGGACGCCGTGCTCTTTATGCCGGCGGGCTCGCCTGCCTTTAAACTCGACAAACCGGTGACGCCGGCCGAGGACCGTTATGCCATGACGGTCCTCGCGACCGCCGCGAACCCGGCCTTTTTGGCAAGCCGCTTCGAGATCGATCGTGCCGGTGTCACCTATACAGCCGATACGCTGCGCGCTCTGCGCGACTTTTACCCGCCTCAGGTAAAGCTCTACTTTATTACGGGTGCTGATGCGATTATCGATATAGTGACCTGGCACAATGCTGATGAGATTGCCGAACTGGCAACCTTTATTGCTGCGACGCGACCGGGCTTTGATATCGATACTGCTCGCGCGCGAATCAAAGAGTCGGGCCTGCCGTTTGACGTGCGGTATATCCAGATCCCGGCGCTGGCGATTAGCTCGACCAACATTCGCAAGCGGGTTGCTCGCGGCATGAGCGTGCGCTATCTTACGAGCGAGTCCGTGCTCGGCTATATCCGTAAACGCGGCCTGTATGCCGATCTTGGGCAAGACGATTTTGATTGATGGGGGAGAACGTTGTCGGTAGAAGAACAGTTTGAGGACGACGAGCGCGCTCTCTTGACGCGTATCCACGAGTTGCTCGATGTGCGCATGAAGGATAAGCGTAAGCGCTACGTGCATTCGCTCGGGGTTGCCGAGACTGCGTTGCACCTAGCCGAGGTGTACGGTGTCGACCGCTTTGATGCCGCTGCCGCCGGCCTGATCCATGACTGGGATAAGGTGCTCTCCGACGACGAGCTGGTCACGCGCGCTCTGCATTATGGCATTAAGATTGCCGGCTCTCCGTCTGCCGCGACGCCGCTTTTGCATGGCCCGGTTGCCGCCTATGAGCTTCCGCAGCTCTTTCCCGAGCTGTCGCCGGCGGTCTTTCAGGCTGTCGACCGTCACACCGTGGGCGCTTGCGACATGACGCCGCTCGATATGGTGGTCTTTGTGGCCGATGCCATCGAACCCAACCGCCACGGCGATTATGCCCATGCGCTGCGCAAGATGGTGGGGAAGTCCTCGCTCGACGAGTTGTTCTTCTCCTGTTTTGCGCAGGGTCTGGTCTATGTGATCCAGACCGGGCGTTATCTTTATCCCACGGTTATTACGATTTACAACCATTACGCCCAGCTGCGCTAGCTCGGGCTGTCTAGAAAGAGGTATTCCATGGCCGACGAGACCATGACCGACGAGCAGATTCTTGAAAGCGTGGAGCACAAGAGTTTCGTTGCCACGTCCGACCGCACTGCCGCCTCGCTGTCCGCGAGCGGTGTCGCCGCCGAGGAAGTCGCTCGCGCCGCCGCGCAGGCCGCCTACGACAAGAAAGGCGAGGACGTGCAAGTGCTCGACCTGACAGAGCTTTCCGATGTGTGCGACTACTTTGTCCTTGCTACCGGCACCAACAACCGCCAGGTTGATTCGATCGTCGACGAGATTGAGGAGAAGGTCGCCGAGGCTTGCGGCGAGCACCCGTTTTCCATCGAGGGCCGCGAGCAGAAGACCTGGATGCTCATGGACTACGGTTCGGTTGTCGTCCACGTCTTCACTCCTGAGGCGCGCGAGTTCTACCGTCTCGAAAAGCTCTGGGGCGACGCCCCCCAGCTTCCCCTCGACCTCCTCTAGTAGCTCATTTGGGACGGGGTTTTAGCTAACCTTTACCGTTCGCCGGGCAGCTGCATCATTCGCACCTGCCCGGTTTTCTTTTTGTCCAAAGGCGGTTAATCGTTGAAGCGGGATTGGCGGCCGAAGGATAGGGCGGTGTCGCCGAACTTGTCTCGGACGGCGTCGATGGCGACGGAGAGGTCGCGGCGGTCGCTGGATTGGGCTCCGCGATCATCGACTTCGCAGAACAGGTCGGTCTGGATGCCGCCTTGGTGGTCGAAGTCGCTCATGCCGATGCCCGCCAGGCGCACATGCATGCCTTCCTGCCAGATGTTGTCGAGCAGTTCGAGCGCCACTGCCACGAAGATGTTCTCATCGTCGGTCGGATGGGGCAGCCGGCGCTGTGCCGAGCGACCGCTTCCATACGAATACTTGAGTTTGAGTGTCACCGTGGCACCCGTTAGTCCCTGACGGCGCAGGCGGCGTCCCACTGACTCTCCCAACAGCGCAATCGCCGCTTCGATGTCCTCACGCTCAGTCAAATCTTTCGCAAAGGTGCGTTCATTGCTGACCGACTTGACCTCGCGCTCTTCATCGAGGCTCGTGACTTCGGAGAGTTCGAGTCCCAGCGCACGCTGGCGCATGCGTTCGCCGTTGATGCCAAAAATAGAGGCCAAGGTGGATTCCGGTGCGCGGGATAGCTCGCCGAGCGTGTAGATGCGCATGCGGCGCAGCCGCTCCTCGGCCGATCTCCCGATGCCGCTCATGGCAGATACCGGCAGCGCAGCCAAAAAGCGCTGCTCGGTTCCGGGGCGCACGATGGTCAGCCCAAACGGCTTGTCCCGCTCGCTTGCGATCTTTGCGACCGTCTTGTTGCAGCCCACGCCAATTGAGCAGGTCACTCCCAGCGCTGCGACGCGGTCGCTTATGCGCCGCGCAACCAGCAGCGGGTCCTCGGGTGCAAAGCGACCCGGTGTGATATCGATAAAGGCTTCGTCGATGGATACGCGCTCAACGCGCGGGGTCTCGTCGGCGAGAATCGCCATGACCTGAGCGCTGACCTCGTGGTAGCGATCGAAATGCCCATGCGTCCAAATGGCCTGCGGACAGAGGCGCCGTGCCTCGGCCGAGGGCATGGCAGAGTGCACGCCAAAGCGACGTGCCTCGTATGAGCAGGTGGACACGACGCCGCGGGAATCGGCATCGCCGCCCACGATGAGTGGCTTGCCGCGCCACTCGGGATGATCGAGCATCTCCACGCTCGCAAAAAACGCATCGAGATCCATGAGGCCCACCGCCGGCCCCGTCCAGGGCGGCGGCGTGACGCCCGCAGCATCCTCATAACCGTATGTATGTTCGCGTCTTTTCATGGCATGAGTATACCGCGCAGCTCATGTGGGGTGCGTGGATGTGCTTGCAAATCGCGAATTCTTGTCTAAGATATGGATTTGCCTTCGACTACACCGAAGAAGTTGGTCTCACGGACTTCACCTGCCCGCGTCGATGGCGTATTATGTTCAACTGTTTGTTTGTAGTTGCAGCCTAAAGCTGCTTGGTTGGAGGAGTTTCCTTTGGCAGTCAAGATTCGCCTTGCTCGTCACGGCGCTAAGAAGCGTCCGTACTACCGTGTCGTCGTCGCCGATTCCCGCGCCCCGCGTGACGGTCGTATCATCGAGGAGGTTGGCCGCTACAACCCGATGACCGCCCCCAAGACCATCAACCTCGATCTCGAGAAGATCGCTGACTGGCAGTCCAAGGGCGCTCAGCTCACCGACGCTGTCGCTGCTCTGGTCAAGGCCGCCAACGAGGGCGAGAAGACCGAGACCGTCGTCAAGAAGTCCAAGAAGCAGCTCGCCAAAGAGGCCGAGGCCGCTAAGGCCGCTGAGGGCGCCGAGGAGTAAATCGTGCCTGAGGTTGACGCTGCACAGCTCGAGGGTGAGGCAATGCTCTCAGATCGCATCGCCGATCTCGTCGAATATCTCGTTGTTCAGATCGTCGACGACCCGGATTCCGTGAGCCTTGAGGTCATCGACGGTGACGACGCCTCCACGATTGAGGTTTCGGTTGCCGAGGATGACGTCGCTAAGGTCATCGGCCGTCGTGGCCGTACCATCAAGGCCATTCGCACGCTCGCCCGTGCACTGGCCGCTCGCCTCGACACTGCTGTCGAGGTAGAGGTTCTGGGCTAGGACCTTGAGGTCCCAGTACAAAAACATCGCCCGTGTGGTCAAGCCGCACGGAAGGAAGGGGGAGGTCCTCGCGCAGCCGCTGCGGGGGCTTCCTTCTGTATTAGAGCCGGGTATGCGCGTCGCCCTGACGCCGCCGGCGCTCAAGCGCGACCGTTTTTGCACGGTCGTATCCGTCACCGATACGGGCGATGGCGATCTGGTCTCGTTTGAGGGCATTGACGACTTGACGGCCGCCGAGGGCATCACGGGATGCTACGTGCTGGCAAATCGTGACGATTTTGAGCTCGATTCGCTCGACGCTGCCTATACCGACCTGATGGGTCGCGAGGTGGTCGACGAGCGCTTCGGTTTGCTCGGTACGATCGTCGAGATCATGTCGACGCCCGCCAACGATGTTTGGGTTGTCGAGGGCAATCGGTACGGCGAGGTGCTGATTCCCGTGATCGAGCAGGTTGTGCTCGATCTTCCCGATCAGGGGACAATTTCCGTCCGCGTTATGGACGGTTTGATCGATATGGACAAGTAGGGAGGATAACATGCTGATCGAGACCCTTTCGGTCTTTCCCGAGATGTTTGAGCCCGTCATGTCCACATCGATCTTGGGCCGCGCCCGCAAGGCCGGCCTTTTTGATTTTAAGGCCTATAACCTGCGTGACTGGACGCACGACCGCCATCGTACCGTCGATGACGAGCCGTACGGCGGCGGGCAGGGCATGCTCATGAAGGTCGAGCCTATCGCAGAGGCCATCGAGGCTATTAGCTCCGAGGGTCCCAAGCCCACTGTGGTGTTCTTTACCCCCTGTGGCGAGCCTTTTACGCAGCATGTGGCCGAGCGCCTGCTCAAAAGTGAGCGCCTGCTGTTTGTGTGTAGTCGCTACGAGGGCGTCGACGAACGTGCATATGCGTATGCCGACGAGCGTCTGTCGATCGGCGACTATGTGCTTACGGGTGGCGAACTTCCCGCTATGGTCGTTGCCGATGCTGTCGTACGCCTGATTCCCGGAGCCCTTGGTGACGAGATGAGCAACGTCGACGAGTCGTTCTCGACCGCCGAGGACGGTGGCCTGCTCGAGTACGCGCAGTACACCCGTCCCGCTGAGTTTAACGGCGAGGGCGTGCCGCCGGTGCTCGTGAGCGGTGACCATGCCAAGGTTGACGCTTGGCGCCGTAAGAATGCCATCGAGCGCACCTGCCGCTGGCGTCCCGACCTCATCGAGACTGCGCGGCTTACGCCCGAGGAGCGTGCATACGCGCAAGAGATCCTGGACGCATCGTATTCGCAGAGCGAGGAGTGAGAATGGTTCCATCGCAGCATTCCGTGCTAAAGGGTGCGTTTGAGTGGATCGTGGTCGTCGCGATCGCACTGGTCGCCACCTTCCTGATTCGCTCGTTTGTGGTCGAACCCTTTGTGGTGCCCACCGGCTCCATGGAGTCCACGATCGAGATTGGCGACCAGATCCTGGCGCAAAAGGTGAGCCTCGAGCTCGGCCAGCCCGTCAGCCAAGGCGATATCGTGGTGTTCCACAACCCCGATGGCACCTCCGAGCACGATGTTCTCGTCAAGCGTGTTATTGCCACGGCCGGCCAGACGGTCGACCTTCAGGACGGCAAGGTGGTCGTTGACGGCCAGGCGCTCGACGAGGACTACACGACCGGCATGAGCTGGCCGCTTTCGGTCCAGGCTCCCGGCGCTCGGGTAGGCTATCCCTACACCGTTCCCGATGGGTGCGTGTGGGTGATGGGCGACAACCGCGAAAACTCTGCCGACTCACGCTACTTTGGTCCCGTTGATCGCTCTGACTTGATCGCCGTGGCGCTTGTGCGCTACTGGCCGCTCAACCGCATCGGCGCTATCGACTAAAAACCGCTATAGTACAGTACCTAACCGTGTAATCGTTTCGACGAGGGGATATTAGAGGCATGAACGCTTCATCGCTTTCCTTCCAAGACATCATCCTGCGCCTCCAGCAGTACTGGGGCGAGCAGGGCTGCGTCATTATGCAGCCCTATGACTCCGAGGTCGGTGCCGGTACCTTCCACACCGCGACCACGCTGCGCTCGCTCGGTCCCGCCGAGTGGCGCACCTGCTACGCTCAGCCTTGCCGCCGTCCTGCCGACGGCCGCTACGGCGAGAACCCCAACCGCATGCAGCACTACTATCAGTTCCAGGTGCTCATCAAGCCGTCGCCGGCCAACGCCCAGGAGCTTTACCTGGGGTCTCTTGCCGCTATCGGCCTGGACCCCAACGACCATGACGTCCGTTTTGTCGAGGATGACTGGGAGAGCCCGACGCTGGGCGCCTGGGGCCTTGGCTGGGAGGTCTGGCTCAACGGCATGGAGGTCACGCAGTTTACGTACTTCCAGCAGGTGGGCGGCATCGAGGTCGACCCCGTGCCTGTCGAGATCACCTATGGCCTTGAGCGCATCGCTATGTATGCTCAGGGTGTCAACTCCGTCTACGACCTGGTGTGGAGCTATCTGCCCGATGGCACGCCCATGACCTATGGCGACGTGTTCCTGGAGAACGAGCGCGAGTTCAGTGCCTACAACTTTGAGGTCGCTAACGTTGAGATGATGCGTCAGAAGTTTGACGACTACGAGGCCGAGTGCCACTCCTGCCTTGAGCGCAAGCTGCCGTTGCCCGCTTACGACTGCGTCATGAAGTGCAGCCATGCCTTCAACCTGCTCGATGCCCGCGGCGCGCTGTCCGCAGTCGAGCGTGCCAACTACATCCTGCGCGTCCGCGCCGTCGCCAAGGCGTGCTGCGAGGCCTATATGGCCGAGGTCGCCGGAGTCAACGAGAATGCCGACCAGGAAGGCGAGGTGGCGTAAGCCATGGCAGACGCTAAGGATTTCCTGTTTGAGATCGGTACGGAGGAAATGCCCTCCGCACCGCTTAACAATGCCGTCAAGCAGCTTGGCACCATGATCGCAAAGGGCCTCGACGAGGCCGGTCTGGCCCATGGCGAGGTCCGTGTGATCTCGAGCCCGCGTCGTCTGGCTGCGCTCGTGGCCAACGTCGCCACTGCGACCGATGAGGTCCATGAGGTCAAGCGCGGCCCCGCGGCAAACATTGCCTTTGATGCCGACGGCAACGCCACCAAGGCTGCCCAGGGTTTTGCCCGCAAGTGCGGTGTGGCTGCCGAGGACCTGGTCCGTCGTGAGGACACCGACGGCCGCGAGTACGTGTTCGCCGAGAAGAACATTCCCTCCGCACCGGCTACTCCGATCCTGACGGCTCTGTGCGAGAAGACTATTGCCGGTCTGCAGTGGCCCAACTACCGTAGCCAGCGCTGGGGCCACGAGCACGCTACGTTTGTGCGTCCGGTCCGTTGGATTTGCTGCCTTTTGGGCGAGGACGTCGTGCCTGTGTCGTTTGCCGACGTGACGAGTGGCAACACCACGCGTGGTCATCGCGTACTTGGCCCTGGTGACCATGTGGTCGCCAGCCCCGCCGTCTACGAGCAGGTGCTCGAGGACGCCGGCGTGCTTTCTGCCGAGCGTCGTCGTGAGGCCATCCTTGCCGGTATCTCCGAGGTCGAGGCCGCTCGCCCTGGCTGCCATGTCGACACGCCCAAGAAGGTCTTCGAAGAGGTCATCAACCTCTGCGAGTGGCCGACGGTGCTCGTTGGCACCTTCGACGAGGAGTTCCTCAAGGTCCCGCATGAGATTATCTGCGAGTCTATGCTCACCAACCAGCGCTACTTCCCGATCTATGACGGCGAGGGCAAACTCACGCGTGAGTTCGTGGTCGTTTCCAACAGCAAGCCCGAGAATGCCGAGCGCGTGATCGACGGTAACGAGCGCGTCGTGCGCGCCCGTCTGGACGACGCAAAGTTCTTCTACGAGGAGGACCTGAAGATCTCCCTCGACGAGTTCCGTGAGCGTCTAGCCAAGGTTGCCTTCCAGGAGAAGCTCGGTAGCGTGCTCGCCAAGTCCGAGCGCATTGAGCAGCTCGCGCTCGTCATCGCTCGCGAGGCCCATCTGGGCGCCCACCTTGCCGCCGATGCCGCTCGCGCCGCTCACCTGTGCAAGGCCGACCTGGTATCCAACGCCGTCGTCGAGTTCACGAGCCAGCAGGGCGTGATGGGCGGTTATTACGCCTCCGCGATGGGGGAGAACGACGAGGTCGCCCACGCTATTCGCGACCACTATCGCCCCCGCTTTGCCGGCGATGAGCTGCCCGAGGGCGCCGCTGGCTGCATCGTGGCCTGTGCCGACAAGCTCGATACCATTGCCGGTATCTTTGCCATCGGCGAGCCCCCGACCGGCTCTTCCGACCCGTACGCGCTGCGTCGCGCCGCCATCGGCATCATCAACATCCTGCGCGATCGCCTGCCGATTGACCCCACGTCGCTGATCGACTTCGCCCTTGAGCTCTATAGCGAGCAGGGCATTGAGTTCGACGCCGCCGAGGTCGCCCAGCAGGTTCGCGACTTCTTCCACGGCCGTCTGGTGAGCATGGCCCGTGACGAGAAGATCCCGGCCGATACCGTCGCCGCCGTATCCGCGGTGCACATCATTGCCCCGTCGGTCTTCTTCGCCCGCTGCGCCGCCCTCGACGAGGCCCGCAAGAACGACGCCGAGACCTTCGACAACCTGGCGACTGCCTACGCCCGAGCCGCGCATATCTCCAAGCCCGAGCTGGGTGCGGAGTACGACCGCAGCCTGATGGGCGAGGTCGAGCTTGCGCTTGCCGACGCCTCCGAGGCCGCTCAGACCGCCGTCGATGTCGCCCTTGCTGCCGAGGATTACCCTGCCGCGTTTGCCGCTCTGGCCGCCCTGCGTGCCCCCATCGACCGTTTCTTTGACGAGGTTATGGTCATGGACAAGGACGAGCAGCTCCGCGATAATCGCCTTAAGCTGCTCAACCGCTTCGAGGCCGTATTCTCCGGCATCGCCAACATTGGTGAGCTTGCCCGCAAAAAGTAAGCTAGCCTGCGCATAAGCGCAAAAGGAGCCTCGCATGGATTGCCCGGTCACCGCTCGTCCCACCGTTATCGTTATCTCCGACTCGCTCGGTGATACCGCTTGTGAGGTGGTGCTTGCGGCGTCCGGGCAATTTGATGAAGGGGCTTTTCGTGTTTTACGTCTGCCTAAGGTGACCTCGGTGGAGCAGGTCAAGTCGTTTGTGGGCCCGCGAGTCGATGCCGACCATCGCGATATCGCCGTGTTCCATACCATCGTCGACCCGGCGCTTCGTGCTCGCGTACTCGACTACTTGGGCATGCTGCACATTCGCTCGGTCGACCTGATCGGCCCGTCGCTCGCGGTGCTGTCGTCGCTTATTGGCGTGCCGCCAAAAGGAGTGGCGGGTGTGATCCATAAGACCGATGACAGGTATTTCCACCGCATCGAGGCCATGGAGTACTTTGTCGAGCACGATGACGGGCGCGGCTGCGATGATCTGTCGGGTGCCGATATCGTGCTGCTGGGCGTGTCGCGCACATCCAAGACGCCGCTTTCGATGTATTTGGCCTATCAGGGCTACAAGGTCGCCAACGTTCCGCTGGCGCACGGTATGGAGCCGCCCAAGTCGATTTACGAGGTCGATCCGATGCGTCTCTTCGGTCTGATTTCGACCGTCGATGTGATTTCCGAGATTCGCGATAGCCGCCTGGGCGACGACTATGCCCGTGCCGTTGCCGGCTCCTATGCCGAGCCCGAGAGTGTACGCAGTGAGCTCGAGGAGGCTCGTGCCCTCATGAAACGTCTGGGTTGCTTTGTGGTACGCACCGACGGCAAGGCGATTGAGGAGAGTGCCTCCGAGATCATCGCTCACCTCGAAGAGATCCAGGAAGCTAGGGCCCGCCGTGCCGGCCGCCGCGCTCAACAGCAGTAGTCCTTTCTGGGATGATTTTTCGGGGACGGTGATTAAAATGCCCCGTCTCAAATTGACTGGTTTTGGTAAAGCGATTTAGCAAGAAAACTACATTTGACCTGATAATTTATTGTAGTGGTATCTTCATAAGGTAACCACTTTTACCTACCGTTTACCGCAGGTTTTAGCACGTTTACCAAACCGCGCATCCTCTGCTCAAGCCCGTTTAAATCCCGCCGTATAGTTCCCTCACGGCCCGCATCCGGCGGGTCGATTCGTTACCACGGTCGTGCGCGAGAGCGCATGGAAGGGGAAGCATCGTGAGCGATTGCAAGAGGGTTTACCATTTTGGAACCGATGCCCAGGGCACTTGTGTCACCGAGGGCGACAAGTCCATGAACTTCGTGCTTGGCGGCAAAGGCGCGAACCTTGCCGAGATGAGCCGTATCGGCCTGCCGGTTCCCGGTGGCTTTACCATTACCTGCCAGACCTGCGTTGAGTACTCTGGTGCAGGCAACGTGTGGCCGGAGGGCGCGCTCGACGAAATCGTTGCCGCCGAGGTCGACCTCGAGGCCCGCTGCGGCAAGAAGCTTGGCGACGCCCGTGACCCACTGCTCGTCTCGGTACGCTCGGGTGCTCCGTTCTCCATGCCCGGCATGATGGACACAGTCCTCAACCTGGGCCTCAACGACGATTCCGTCCAGGGCCTTATCGCCCAGACGCAGAACCCGCGCTTTGCCTGGGACAGCTATCGTCGCTTTATCCAGATGTTCTCCAACGTCGTCATGGGTGTCGATGCCGACTTGTTCGAAAACGCCCTGACCCAGGCCCGCCTGGTCGCCGGCGTTCGCGTCGACTCCGAGCTATCGGCCGAGGACCTGCAGGAGCTCGTCGAGACCTTTAAGAGCATTTTCTCTGAGAACGTCGAGGCCGCCCTGTACCCCGAGCTCGAGGTCGCCGACGGCAAGCCCGTCTTCCCACATGATCCGGAGCTCCAGCTGCGCCTTGCCATTCAGGCCGTCTTTGGCAGCTGGATGAACGAGCGTGCCTGCATCTACCGCAAGCAGCACGGCATTTCCGACGACCTTGGCACCGCTGTCAACGTCCAGGCTATGGCCTTTGGCAATAAGGGCGAGACCTCGGCGACCGGCGTCGCCTTTACGCGCAATCCGGCCGACGGCACCAAGGAGTTCTACGGTGACTTTCTGGTCAACGCTCAGGGCGAGGACGTCGTCGCCGGCATCCGTAACACCGAGCCCATCGCCGACCTCAAGACCACCCCGGGCCTCGAGTCCGCGGGTGAGGAGCTTGAGCGTGTCTTCCTGACGCTCGAGGATCACTACCGCGACATGTGCGATATCGAGTTCACCATCGAACAGGGTAAGCTCTGGATGCTCCAGACCCGCGTGGGCAAGCGTACCGCAACCGCCGCCCTGCGCATCGCTATCGAGATGGTCGAAGAAGGCCTCATCACCCGTGAGGAGGCCGTGAGCCGCATCGACCCCGCGCAGCTCGACCAGCTCCTGCACCCGCAGTTCGACTCCTCCAAGAAGTACGAGGCGCTCGCATGTGGCCTTAACGCCAGTCCCGGTGCCGCTGTGGGCGAGGTCGTGTTCTCGAGTGACGACGCCGTCGCACGTTCCGCCGAGGGTCACAAGGTCATTCTGGTCCGCTGGGAGACCAACCCCGACGACCTGAAGGGTATGGTCGCCGCCGAGGGTATCTTGACGAGCCACGGTGGTAAGACGAGCCATGCCGCCGTTATCGCCCGTGGCATGGGTACCCCCTGCGTCTGCGGTGTCGAGCGTTTCCATATCGACGCGGCCGAGAAGGTCGTGCGTATCGAGGGCAGCGATCGCGTACTGCACGAGGGCGACATCATCTCCATCGACGGAACCCAAGGCATTGTCGTTGATGGCGCTGTCGATTTGGTCTCCGCTGAGCTCACCGGCGACCTGGACACCATCCTGTCCTGGGCTGACGAGATCCGCCTGGACGAGACTGACGGCCACGCCAACCACGTGCGCGTCAACGCCGACAACCCCGAGGATGCCGAGCTCGCGCTCGAGTTTGGCGCCGAGGCCATCGGCCTGTGCCGCACCGAGCACATGTTCCTGGGCGATCGCAAAAACATCATCCAGAGCTTTATCCTTTCTGACGATGAGACCGTGAAGCAGCAGGCCCTGGCCGATCTGCTCAAGGTTCAGACCGAGGACTTCTTGGCGATGTTCAAGACCATGTCCGGTCGCGATGTGGTCGTTCGCCTGCTCGATCCGCCGCTTCATGAGTTCCTGGATAATCCTCGCGAGCTCGAGGTCGCCATCACCAAGAAGGAGGCCGCCGGCGCCAGCGAGGAAGAACTCGCCGCCTTGCGTGCCCGCTTGCGTCGTATCGACGGCATGGTCGAGTCCAACCCGATGCTCGGCCTGCGCGGCGTGCGCCTGTCCGTCGTCTTCGGTGACCTGCCGCTCATGCAGGTCCGTGCCGTGGCAACGGCTGCCGCCCGCCTTATCAAGGAAGGCGTCGACCCGCGTCCCGAGATTATGGTCCCGCTCGTTTCCATTACGGCCGAGCACGTTCAGACTCGCGAGGTCATCGAGCGCGTGATTGCCGAGGTTTCCTCCGAGGAAGGTGTCGAGCTCAACATTCCCGTGGGCACGATGCTCGAGCTGCCGCGCGCTTGCATGGTCGCCGACGAAATCGCGCAGCACGCCGACTTCTTCTGCTTTGGCACCAACGACCTCACGCAGACGACTTTTGGTTTCTCGCGTGACGACGCCGAGGCCAAGTTCATCCCGCTGTACATGCATAAGAAGATCTTGAAGGACAACCCCTTCGAGACCATCGACTCGGCGGTGCTGGAGCTCGTGCGCATGGCCGTCGAGAAGGGCCGAGCTACCAACCCCGGCATGCACTTTGGCGTGTGCGGTGAGCACGGCGGCGACCCTAAGTCCATCAAGGGCCTGTTCAACGTTGCCGATGTGGACTATGTGTCCTGCTCGCCTTACCGCGTGCCCCTGGCGCGCCTGGCTGCCGCTCAGGCCAAGCTCGAGGCCAAGCGTTCCGCCTAACGTTTTGGGTTTGGGCGCCTAGCGTAGCCCCCTTCACGCCGCCCGTCTCATTCGTGAGGCGGGCGGTTATCATGTGCGGGTTTTGTCTTTTTGTCTGCGTAAAAAATTGTTCTTGCAGCAGAAACCCGCGCGTGTATACTCGAATACGTTTGTTCAACTACGTGCCGGCCAAGGTGGTACGGCACCTCTAGAAGAGTAAGGAATTGCACATGGATTACATCCGCGCAATCGAGCGTCAGCAGATCCGCGAGGACATTCCTCAGGTTCGCGTCGCCGACAACGTCAAGGTTCACTACCGCATTAAGGAAGGCGACCGCGAGCGCATCCAGGTCTTCCAGGGCGACGTCATCCGCATGGCCGGCGCCGGTGCCCGCGAGACCTTCACCGTCCGCAAGATTTCCTTCGGTGTCGGTGTTGAGCGCACCTTCCCGCTTCACAGCCCCAAGATCGCCAAGCTCGAGGTCGTTCGTCATGGTCGCGTCCGTCGCGCCAAGCTGTACTACCTCCGCGACAAGGTGGGCAAGGCTGCTCGCATCCCCGAGAAGCGCTAAGAAGATCGCAGCGTCTGTCCACTCGTTTGGACACAAGGGTCACCTTCGGGTGGCCCTTCTTTTTATCTGATTTGCATGCAAGGAGGGCCTGGTATGGCCAATATGACGAGCTCGGTTTCGGCATCGCAGGTTGCCGGCGAGCTGGCGAGCGCCACGTTCGAGGAGATTCCCGCCCTCGTGGAGCATTATCGCGAGGATCCGCGCCAGCAAGTGATCAAGGCTTGCGAGCGCGCCCTTAAGCGCCATGCCAAGGAACTTGCCGAGCGCGAGCGCGTCAACGGTATGTACGAGCTGATGCACGAGCTCGGTGGGGATGGCGTGGTCGTGGGTGTCGACGAGGTGGGTCGCGGCTCGGTGGCCGGTCCTTTGACGGTGTGCGCCGTGTGCCTTCCCATGGAGCCGCGCGTCTGGGGCATCAACGATTCCAAAAAGCTCACGCCGGCGCGCCGCGAGCTGCTCTCGGTGAAGATTGCCGAGGTGGCGACTGCTATCGGCTTTTGCCATATCGCTCCTGCGGATATCGATCAGATGGGCATGGCCCGCGCCATTCGAGCCGCTGTCGCGGGTGCGGTGTCCGATACGGGGCTTGAGCCCGATTGCGTGCTTATGGACGGCAACCCCCTGGGCGCCGTGCCCCATGAGCGCGACGTGGTCAAGGGCGATGCCAAGATCGCCTGTATCGCCGCGGCATCCATCATGGCAAAGGTCACGCGTGACGAGATGATGGTCGAGTACGACGCCGAGTATCCCGAGTACCATTTGGCCGAATCGAAAGGCTATGCGAGTCCCGAGCACATCGAGGCCATTCGCAAACATGGTCTTTCTCCGCTGCACCGTGTGAGCTTTTGCGGAAACTTTCTGCAGACTGAGCGCCTTTTTTAGGCCAATTGTGGAGACTGGGACCTTAAGGGTTCTATAAACCTGCTGGTAGGGGCCGTGTGCAACGCTATTGTTGCGCGCGGCCCCTCATTTGTCGGCATTTGGTTGGTTTTCGGTTTGCTTCCGGTACTTACCCGCATGAAACCTGCCCTCATTATCGAGGCAATGCAGGGAGTGGGAAAGGAGACCCCATGTGTGCCGCAGCCAAAATGAGCAAGACGCAGCAGCTCAAGGAGCGTTGGGAAGAGGGGGAGCTCGATTGCGGGTCGATCACCCCTGAGTTTATCAAGGGGCTCAGTCCTCGCGAGCTCGGTATGCTGGGCGAGCTTATCGCAATCGATTACTTTAACGAGCGCGGCTATGCATTGCTGGAACAAGGCTATCGATGCTCGGAGGGCGAGGCCGACCTGGTGCTGCTCGACGAGCTCGACGATGTGGTGGTGATGGCCGAGGTCAAGACCAGGCGTGTTGCGCTGGATTGCGATACTCGGGTGTTTCCCGAGGAAGCGGTGAACGCCCAAAAGCAGCGGCGCTATCGTCGCATCGCGAGTTGCTATCTCATGGAGCATTATCCGCTCAAGGCGATCCGCTTCGATGCCGTGGGCGTCACCATTCGCGGCGGGCATATCGCCGAGATCGAGCACCAGTACAATGCGTTCGATTGGCAGGTGTCGTGATGGCGTTCGAAACCTTTGCCGTTCACGCTGCCTGTATCCGCGGCGTCGAGGCGATTCCCGTCACGGTCGAGGTATCGCTTGCGGGTGGCATCCCGGGCATCCAGATGCTCGGCATCCCGAGTATGGAGGTCATGGAGTCGCGCGGGCGCATTCGCTGCGCGATGCGCTCTGCGGGATTCGAGATCCCGCGTTCGGGCATTACGGTCAATCTGGCGCCGGGCGATATCCGAAAGACCGGTAGCGGCTTTGACCTGCCGATAGCCATTGCGGTGCTTGCGGCCGATGGGCAGATTCCACGCGACAATCTCGACCGCTGCCTCATTGCCGGCGAGCTTGGCTTGGATGGTACGGTGCTTCCCGTCAAGGGCGAGGTGGCGTTCCAGCTGCTGGCTCGCGACATGGGGCTGTCTTTTATCGCCGGCAGGTCCGACCAGCATGTTCCGCTTTCGGGGGTCGACTGCGGTTTTATCGACCATCTGTCGCAGCTTGCTCACGGTATGGGCGAGGCAGCTCGGCATTATCTGGATTCTGAAGTGCTCGAGGCCACCTTTGAGCTCGAGCTCGATTATGCCGATGTGTTGGGGCAGGAAGTCGCCAAACGCGGCATAGCGCTTGCGGCGGCAGGGGAGCTCGGCCTTCTCATGATCGGCTCGCCCGGTTCGGGCAAGACCATGCTTGCGCGTCGCATGACGGGTATCTTGCCCGAGCTTTCCGTCGAGGACCAGCAGGAGGCGCTGTGCATTCATTCGGTCTTGGGTGAGAACATCGATGGCCTGCTTGCGGGGCATCGGCCGTTTCGTAGTCCCCATCACAGCATTTCGACTGCGGGCCTTATTGGCGGAGGGCGCCCGGTGCATCCGGGCGAGATCAGCCTTGCCCATGGCGGCGTGCTCTTTTTGGACGAGCTTGCCGAGTTTCCCACCGGTGTGCTGCAGACGCTTCGTCAGCCTATCGAGCGCGGCTATCTCAGAATCGTGCGCGTCGATGGCGCCTTTACGTTTCCCTCGCGCTTTCAGCTGCTTGCGGCGAGCAATCCCTGCCCCTGCGGTTTTTTGGGCGATCGCGAGGTTCCGTGTCGTTGCTCGGCATCGATGGTCGAGCGCTATCGGTCCAAGCTGCGTGGTCCCTTGGCCGACCGCATCGGCCTGATGATCGACGTGTCCCGCCCCGATCCGCAGGTGATTATCGAGGGCGCCGAGGGCATGTCGTCGGCCGAGCTGCGCGACTACGTTGTCCGCGGTCGGGCTTTTCGTGCCTGGCGCGAGACTCATATGGACGATGCGGACGCTGAGGCCGAGGACGATGAGTCCCGCTCTATCGATGGTGTTGTGTCGACCTTTGCGCTCGATCAGGCGGCGGAAACGTGCGTGCTCGGCCTGTCGAAGCGCACGCATCTCACGGGGCGCGGCATCGTGCGCCTGGTGCGCATCGCGCGCACGATCGCCGATGTCGCCGAAAGCGAGCGGGTGACGCAAGATCATGTGCTCGAGGCCGCGATGTATCAGGGAAGGAGGGACCAGTGATGGGTGAGGTCCGCTATGAACTGCATCCCGGTGATGGGCTGTTTCCCGCTACTGTTCTGGAACTTTCCGATGTGCCGCAGACGCTGTTCGTGCGTGGCGACCCGGAGGTGCTCTCGACGCCGGCGCTCTCGATTATCGGTGCGCGCAAGGCGTCTCCCTACGGTCTTGCCGTCGCGGAGCTTGCAGCCAAGGTTGCCGTGGAAGCGGGGGTGACGGTGGTCTCGGGCGGTGCGGTCGGCTGCGACCAGGCCTCGGGTTGGGCCGCGGTCAACGCCGGGGGCAGGCACGTCTTAGTTTTGGGTACGGGCGCCGACGTGGTCTACCCGCGCTCGAGCGCGGGGCTTATCGCCCGTACGCTCGATACGGGCGGCGCGGTCGTGTCCATCTCGCCGTGGGGCATGGGGCCGCGCAAGTTTGCCTTCCCGCGCCGCAACCGCGTGATCGCTGCGCTGTCGCAGGCGCTCTTTGTATCGGAGGCCGGCATGCCATCCGGAACGTTTTCTACCGCCGAGGCCGCCATGGACCTGGGGCGCGAACTGCTTGCGGTACCGGGCTCCATTTTGTCGCCCGAGTCGCGCGGGACCAACTATCTCATTGCCAACGGGGCCTGCTGCATTATTGACGAGGAGTCCATCGAGATGGCCATCTCTCGAATCTACGGTACCCTGCGCTATTCGCGTCCCGATGCGCCCGGCATCGCCGACCTGGATGCCACACAGCAGACTGTGATGCATGCCCTCATCGCCTCGCCGCTCAAGGTTGAAGACATCGCCACACTCGTCTCCCTCGATGCCGTCGGCGTGCTCAAGCTCCTGGGCTCGCTCGAGCTCGAGGGCCTCATCGAGCGCATGATGGATGGAAGGTATGCGCCCTCCAAGTTTGCCCTTCACGCCCAGACGCCCTTCGGTCACAATGGAAAACGTGTCAATTAGAAAGGTGTTTGCAGATGCTGTTTGATCAGGTGACGGTTATCGGTGGCGGTCTGGCGGGATCGGAATGCGCGATTCAGCTGGCAGATCGCGGGTTCGCCGTAAAGCTGTGCGAGATGCGCCCGCAGGTGAGCTCTCCTGCCCACCATACCGATCACTTGGCGGAGCTCGTCTGCTCCAATTCGTTTAAGTCGACCCGTCCCGATTCCGCCGCCGGCCTGCTGAAGGCCGAGCTCGAGCGCATGGGCTCGGTGCTGCTCGACTGCGCTCATCGTGCGGCCGTTCCCGCTGGCGGCGCCCTGGCGGTCGACCGCGTCAAGTTTTCCGAGCTCGTCGAGGCCGAGGTTGCCGCCCGCCCCAATATCGAGGTCGTCCACGGTGAGGTCACCCAGATCCCCGAGGGTCATGTGGTTATCGCCGCGGGCCCCTTGTGCTCGCCGGCATTGAGCGGGGAGGTCATGAAGCTTGTCGGTGGTGACGCCCTGGCGTTCTTTGACGCGGCCGCCCCGATCGTCGATGCCTCGACGCTCGATATGGACGTGCTGTTCTCGCAGTCGCGCTACGAGGAGCAGGGGAGTGGCGACTATCTCAATGCCCCGCTCAACAAGGAAGAGTACGAGGCCTTTATCGAGGCACTCACCACGGCCGATCGCGTGGTGCTCAAGGATTTTGAGGGCGGTGACCTGTTCCAGGCCTGCCAGCCTGCCGAGGAGGTTGCGCGCACGGGCAAGGATGCCATCCGCTTTGGCGCCATGAAGCCCGTCGGGCTCACCGACCCGCGCACCGGTCGCCGTCCCTGGGCGGCAATTCAGCTGCGCGCCGAGAACAAGGAGAAGACCGCCTATAACCTGGTTGGCTTCCAGACCAACCTGACCTTCGGCGAACAGAAGCGCGTCTTCCATATGGTTCCCGGCCTGGAGAACGCCGAGTTCTTCCGCTACGGCGTCATGCACCGCAACACCTTTGTCGATGCGCCGCACGTGCTCGATGGCACCTTTGCCGTGCCCGGCACGAGCGTGCGTCTTGCCGGCCAGATTACCGGTACCGAGGGGTATATGGAGGCCGTGGCGACGGGTCTGCTCGCCGCGCTCAACACCTATGCCGAGGCAATCGAGGCGGAGCCTGTTGAGCTGCCGCGCGTGGGCGCCCTAGGCGCACTCGTGGGCTATGCGACCGATCCGGCTACGGTGGGCTATCAGCCCATGCACGTCAACTTTGGGCTCGTGCCGCCGCTCGAGGACGGTAAGCGTCGCAGCAAGCGCGATCGTTACCAGGCCTACGCGGATCGCGCCCTTAAGGCCCTGGATGCTTATCTGGAATCGCGCTCCGATCTGTTTGGAGGCGAGAGGTCATAGCCTTTGACCTGTACGATGCCGTCGACTCGTTCATCGCCTACATTGCACGCGTCGAAGGGCTCGCTCCCAATACGGTAACCGCCTACGCCTCGCGGCTCGAGCACTTCGCCGCGTGGTGCGACCGTGAGGGCATCGACGCTCGCGTCGCCGACGTACGGACCGTTCGCTCCTATTTGGCCGAGCTGTCGCGTGGCCAGGTGGCGGCTCGGACCCTTGCGGCGCATCTGTCTGCCATTCGCTCGCTCTATCGGTGGATGGCTGCCGAGGGAATCGTTGAGGGCGATGCGGTCTCGGCGATATCCTCGCCCAAACTGCCGCGCGATCTTCCCGGTGTGCTGACGACCCGGCAAGTCGAGGCGTTGCTCGAGGCCCCCGACACCTCTACGCCTTCGGGGCTGCGTGATGCAGCGATGCTCGAGCTGCTCTATGCCTCCGGCGCGCGAATCTCGGAGCTCGCGGCGCTCAACGTGGAGTCCATTGCTTGGTCAGAGCGAACGCTGCGACTTTGGGGCAAGGGGAGCAAGGAGCGTATCGTGCCCCTCTATCGGCGCGCTCTCGAGGCGACTCGCCGCTATATTGAGGAGGGGAGGCCACATCTCCTTGTGCAGGCAAAGCGTGTCGATAGTGCGAACGGCGTGCATCCGCTGTTTATCTCGGCGCGCGGAAACCGCATGAGTGCCGCCATGCTGAGGAGGCGTTTCCACATGCTTGCGGCACTTGCCGGCATTCCTGCCGACATCGCCCCGCATGCGATGCGCCACACCTTTGCGACCGACCTGCTCGAGGGCGGCGCGGATCTGCGCTCGGTTCAGGAGCTGCTGGGGCATGCGAGCTTGTCCACGACGCAGATCTATACGCACCTCACGCCCGACCGACTCAAGCGTGCCGTGAGTCAGGCACACCCCCGCGGCGAGTAGGAGAAGGGCCTCCCGCGCCGCACCGAGGTGTGTGGTTTTGATTGCGGGTTGGCAGGAAGAGGCAATCCTGCTATCATTCATCGGGTTGCTTCACGGCAACAGGTTTTTATCACGCACGCGCGGCTACTTCATACCGTGGTGCCCGGGCTTTGGTAGCACATGTCCGGGTTGGTTTTGGAGGATGACCCCGCGCGGAGGCAAACCACAGGAGGTTTAATATGGCTACCAAGATTAATATCCGCACCCTGCTCGAGGCCGGCTGCCACTTCGGTCACCAGACCCGTCGCTGGAACCCCAAGATGAAGCCGTTCATCTTCGGTGAGCGCAACGGCATCTACATCCTCGACCTCAAGCAGACCATCCTTGACGCCGATCAGGCCTACACCTTCGTCAAGAACGTCGCCAAGGGCGGCAACGTGCTGTTCGTCGGCACCAAGAAGCAGGCTCAGGAGGCCGTTAAGAACGCCGCTGAGCGCGCCAACATGCCTTACATCAACCAGCGTTGGCTCGGCGGCATGCTGACCAACTTCGTCACCATCCGCTCCCGCATCAACCGCATGGAGGAGCTCGAGGCCATGGTCGAGGACGGCCGCATGGCAGTGCTGCCCAAGAAGGAGCAGGCAGTGCTCGGCAAGGAGCTCGCTAAGCTCCAGACCAACCTCGGTGGCGCCCGCGACATGAAGGGTCTGCCCCAGGCTCTCTTCGTCATCGACACCAAGCGCGAGGAGAACGCCATCAAGGAGGCCCAGCGCCTGAACATCCCCGTCGTCGCTCTGATCGACACCAACTCCGATCCCGACGAGGTCGAGTACGGCATCCCCTGCAACGATGACGCCATCTCCGCTGTCACCCTTATGTGCGAGCTCATGGCCGACGCCTGCCTCGCTGGCTCCGGTAAGGAGCAGGTCTCCGAGGCCGAGATGGCCGCCGAGCCCAAGGCCGAGTAAATCAGTCCTATTTAAGTCTTTTTTCATCTCTTTGAAAGGAACCACAATGGCCCAGATTACTGCCGCTATGGTCAAGCAGCTCCGCGAGATGACCGACTCCCCGATGATGGAGTGCAAGAAGGCTCTCGTCGAGGCTGACGGCGACATGGACGTCGCTGTTGACGTTCTGCGCAAGAACGGCCTCGCCAAGGCTGCCAAGAAGGCTGGTCGTGAGACCAACGAGGGCGCTGTCGCCGCGTTCGTCTCCGAGGACGGCAAGTCCGGCGCTCTGCTCGAGCTTTCCTGCGAGACCGACTTCGTCGGCTCCAACGCCAAGTTCACCGGCTTTGCTTCCAAGGTCGCCGAGGTTGTCGCTACCACCGAGCCGGCCGATGTCGATGCTCTGCTCGAGAAGCCGATGGGCGAGGAGACCGTTTCCTCCGAGCTCACCGAGATGATTCACATCATGGGCGAGAACATGAAGATCGCTCGTTTCTCCGCTCGCAAGGCCGAGAACGGCGCTCTCGCTTCTTACATCCACATGGGTGGTAAGATCGGCGTCCTCGTCGAGTTCGCCTTCGAGAAGGCCGAGACCGCTCAGGCCGAGTCCTTCAAGACCTTCGCTCACGACGTTGCCCTTCAGGTTGCCGCCGTCGCCCCGATTTGCGCTACCCGCGATCAGGTTCCGGCCGAGACCGTCGAGCACGAGAAGGAGATCTACATGGCTCAGGCTGCCGAGTCCGGCAAGCCCGAGGCTATCCAGGAGAAGATGGCTGTTGGCCGTCTGGAGAAGTTCTACAAGCAGTCCGTGCTCACCGAGCAGGAGTTCATCAAGGACAGCTCCCTCACCATCAAGAAGTACGCTGAGCAGGTCTCCAAGGAGCTCGGCGATAGCATTACCGTCGTTGCCTTCGACCGTCTGGTCCGTGGCGAGTAAATAAGCTCTTGTAGCTGGTAATGAGCAGGCTGTGGGTTTTACTCACAGCCTGCTTTTTCATGGCTCTTATCAGAGCCTTTGCTATCATATTGAGAGTCTAATTAAAGGAGGATCGCTTTGTCCGACATCCGATATAAACGCGTGCTTCTGAAGCTTTCCGGCGAAGCACTGATGGGCGACGGCCAATATGGCATCGACCCCAAGATTACCGACCATCTTGCCAAGCAGGTCAAGGAGCTGCTCGCCGTTGGCCATGAGGTCGGCGTTGTTGTCGGCGGCGGCAACATTTTCCGCGGCATGGCCGGCGCTGCCGGTGGCATGGAGCGCGCCCAGGCCGACTACATGGGCATGCTGGCAACCGTTATGAACGCGCTTGCCCTGCAGGATGCCTTTGAGCACAACGATGTTCCCTGCCGCGTGATGAGCGCTATCCAGATGAATGAGATCTGCGAGCCCTATATTCGCCGTCGCGCCATCAACCACCTTTCCAAGGGTAATGTCGTTATTTTTGCCGCCGGTTCGGGCAATCCGTACTTTACGACCGACACCGCCGCGGCTCTTCGTGCCTGCGAGATCGGTGCCGAGATTCTGATTAAGGCCACCAAGGTTGACGGCATCTACGACAAGGATCCTGTCAAGTGTTCCGATGCCGTCCGTTTTGACAAGATTACCTATCACGAGGTTCTCGTCCGCGGTCTGCAGGTTATGGATTCCACGGCCACGGCGCTGTGCCAGGATAACCGTATGCCGATTTTGGTCCTCAACATCGATGGCGAGGACACCGTCAAACGCGCGCTTTCGGGTGAGCCCGTCGGCACGCTCGTCTATCAGGAGGATTAAGCATGGCAGAGAATATCACCGCCCACATGGACAAGTCGCTCGAGTCCCTCAAGCACAACTTCTCCAAGGTTCGCACGGGCCGCGCCAACGCTAACATTCTGTCCGACATTTCGGTCGATTACTACGGTGTTCCCACGCCGGTTACCCAGGTTGCCGCCGTTAAGACCCCCGAGGCTCACATGCTGCTTATCGAGCCCTGGGACAAGGCGCTCGTCAACGCCATCGTGAAGGCTATCAGCGCTTCCGATCTGGGCATTACTCCCAACTCTGACGGTACCGTCGTGCGCCTGCCGTTCCCGGCTCCCACCGAGGAGCGTCGTCGCGAGCTCGTCAAGGAGTGCCGCGAGTATGCCGAGCAGGCCAAGGTCTCCATTCGCAACATCCGTCGCGACTTTAACAACAAGCTCGAGCGCGACGAAGAGCTCACCGAGGACGATGTCCGTCGCGAGCAGGCCAAGGTCCAGAAGCATACCGATGAGTATGTTGCCAAGGTCGAGGAGCTTCTGAAGGAAAAAGAAGCCGAGGTCATGGAGATCTAAGGTGCAATACGACGAGAACAAACTGGTCGAGTACTTTGCCGACGCCCCTGCGGGCGTCGGTTTTTCCGACCTTGACCTCAATAAGATTCCGCATCATATTTCGTGCATCATGGACGGTAACGGTCGCTGGGCCACGGCGCGCGGTCTTGCCCGCACCGAGGGACACAAGGCCGGTATCGTCTCCCTGCGCGAGATTATTACCGCATGCGTGCGTTTGGGCGTCGACGTCCTTTCGGCCTATGCGTTTTCCACCGAAAACTGGAATCGTCCTCAGCATGAGGTCAACGTTTTAATGCATCTGTTTGCTAAGACGTTTATCGATGAGCTGCCGCTGCTTAAGCGCGAAAACGTGCGCGTTGTCTTTTTGGGCGATATATCCGCACTGCCCAAGAAGACCCGCGATGTCTTTGAGCGAGGTCTTGCCGAGTGTGCCGACCATACCGGCATGACGCTGGCACTTGCCGTCAACTACGGAGCCCGTGCCGAGATCACCCGTGCCGTCCGTCAGATCGCGCTCGATGCCGCTGCCGGAAAGATCGTTCCGGCCGCTATCGACGATGATATGGTTGCTTCGCACCTGTACACCGCTGGGCTACCCGATCCTGAGCTTGTGATTCGAACCTCCGGCGAGCTTCGCCTTTCGAACTATCTGCTGTGGCAGGTTGCCTATTCCGAGTTTTATGTCACCGATACCTATTGGCCCGACTTTGATCGTTGGGGTCTTGTCAACGCCATTTTGGCCTATCAGGGCCGCGACCGTAGGTTTGGTGGACTGAGCAAGACCGAGGAGGCTTAATCGTGTCCGATCGTCCCAAGGCGTCTGCTCCCAAGGCGCCTACCGCCAAGAGCGGCGCGGCCGCGACTTCGTGGCTTGCCGGCTTTATTACCCGTGCCGCCGCAGGTATCGTCTACGCCGTCGTATTTATTCTCTGCCTGGTTTTGGGTATCGTTCCCACCGCCATCTTCGTCTCCGTCATGAGCGGCCTGTGCTGCTTTGAGTATTTCCGCATGACGAAGCTCGATGGCAAGGTGGCCAACGAGCGCCTGGGTATCGCTGCCGCCGTGCTCTTTCCGCTCTCGGCGCTGGGCGACTCGCTGCTGTTGAATGCGCTGCTTTTTGCATTGATGCTTGCGGTGGGCATTTGGTATGTCTGTTCGTCGCGTACCCGCATATCCGATGTGGCTGTGACACTCATGGGTCCCATCTACACCGGTTTTATGCTGTCGGCCATCGTGCTGCTGCGCGATGCCGTGCCCGGTTTTGCCGGCGCCCTGCTTTCGGTGGGTGTTTGCGCGTCTCTCTGGGTCTCCGATTCGTTTGCCTACATCGTGGGCAGCCGTATCGGCAAGCACAAGATGGTCCCCAAGATCTCTCCCAAAAAGAGCTGGGAGGGCTTTGTCGGCGGCATCTTGGGCTCGGTTCTTATCTGGCTTATTTTGTGGGCGACGCATTTCTATAAGCTGAGCTTGCCCTATGCGCTGCTTTGCGGCGTGGTTGTGTCCATCCTGGGCGTTATCGGTGACCTCATCGAGTCACGCATCAAGCGTGGCGTGGGCGTCAAGGATTCTGGCAACCTTATTCCGGGCCATGGCGGCATGCTCGATCGTAGCGACTCGCTTATCTTTGGCTGCATTACCGCGCAGCTGCTTTTGATGATCGGAGGCGTGCTGTAATGGCCTTTCAGACGACGTACGCCCCCGATGGCCGTCTGCGGGTTGCAATTTTGGGCTGTACGGGCTCTATTGGCACCCAGGCGCTCGATGTTTGCCGTCAGCATGCCGACCGTCTGCAGGTGACGGCGCTTTCCGTTAATTCCAGTACCGCTGAGCTTGTTGCGCTTGCCCGTGAGTTTTCGGTTCCGGCCGTTGCCGTGGCCGACACCACCCACGGTACGGACGCTGTGCTGCAGGAGCTGCCCGAGGGCACGGAGCTCGGCGTTGGTGCGCAGGCGGTTTGTGAGCTCGCGCGTCGCGATGACGTCGACTGTGTGCTTGTTGCCATTGTGGGCGCTGCCGGGCTCGAAGCGAGCCATGCGGCCCTGACCTCGAACAAGCGTCTTGCACTTGCTAACAAGGAGTCCCTCGTTGTCGGCGGTGACCTGCTGATGCCGTTGGCGCAGCCCGGTCAGCTTATTCCAGTCGACTCCGAGCACTCCGCCATCTACCAGTGCTATCTGGGGGAGAATCCGCGCGAGGCTCACTGCATTTGGCTCACTTGCTCGGGTGGTCCGTTCTTTGGCCGTACGCGCGACGAGCTCAATTGCGTGACACGCTCCGATGCGCTGGCACACCCCACGTGGGCCATGGGTGCTAAGATCACCATCGACTCTGCGACCCTCATGAATAAGGGCTTGGAGCGTATCGAGGCGATGCACCTGTTCGGGTGCGATCTCGACTTTATCAACGTGGTCGTTCAGCGCCAGTCAAAGATCCACTCGATGGTCGAGTATGCGGACGGCTCTGTGATGGCACATCTTGGTGCGTCCGACATGCGCATTCCCATCCAGTTCGCGTTCTCGTATCCCGAGCGGTGGGATACCCCAGCGCCTCGAATCGATTTCCGCGAGCTCGGGCAGCTTACGTTTGATGCTGCCGATATGGACACATTCCGCTGCCTGGCGCTGGCCGAGCGTGCCGGCAGAACGGGCGGCACCATGCCGTGCGTGCTGAATGCCGCCAACGAAGTTGCCGTCGATGCCTTCCTGCACGATGCCTGTACCTTTACCGATATCGACCGTATCGTCGAGTCGTGCATGGATGCACACGATACGCAGGCGGTCGCATCCTTTGAGCAGCTTCGCGATATCGATACGTGGGCTCGTGCCAAGGCCGCCGAGGTGCTCGCTGCAACCCGCTCTTAATCGTAAGGATTGCTTTTCGTTTTATGGATACTGTTCTGAGCGTTCTCTCCTCAGTCTTTTGGGGCCTTTTGATGCTATCCGTCCTCGTGTTTCTGCATGAGGGCGGCCACTTTTTGGCGGCCCGTGCGTGCGGCGTGCGCGTCACCGAGTTTTTCTTAGGCCTACCGTGCCGCTTTGACATTCATCGTACGTCGCGTCGCATCGGTACCAAGTTTGGCGTGACGCCGCTGCTGCTGGGTGGCTATGCCGCTATCTGCGGTATGGACCCGACCGATGTCTCGTGCGCCGACCGTGTGCTTGCGGCGATCTATCGTCATGGTCGCGTTTCGGTTGCAGACCTTTCCGTCGAGCTGGAACTGCCCGAGGAGGATGTTCTCGAGGCTTGTGCCTTGCTTTTGGGCTGGGGTTCCATTGCGCCTTGGTACGAGGAAGGGGAGAAGCCTTCACCCAGCTATTATCCGGTTAGGTACCAGACGCTGCCGCGCGATGCTGCAGGATATACCACCTTTGACGGCCGCAAGTTCGATCGAGAGCATGCGACTGCCGAGGGCGATGTGTGGGAGCTGCCGGTCACTGCTTCGGAGTTCTTCGAGCAGGAGCGTTCGCATACCTATCTGGGCCAGGGTTTTCTCAAGCGTGCCTTTATGCTGCTCGCGGGCATTCTCGTCAATATCCTGACGGGCTTTTTGCTGCTTATGAGCATCTACTCTATCGCCGGCGTATCGGTGCCGGTCGATAGCAATGTGATCGGTCAGGTTGAAGAAGGCTCTATAGCCGCCAAGGCGGGCATTGAGGCCGGCGACGCTATTCTTAGTGTCGATGGCGTGTCCTGCTCCAGCTGGATGGATGTGTATGATGCCATCGGCAAGGCTGCCGGTCAGGACGATATCGCCATTGAGTACCAGCGCGACGGTAAGAAACTTTCGACCTCGGTCGCGCTCAGGGAGGGCGAGCGTTTGGGCGTTTATGCCTCCACGCAAGTGGTCCATTTGGACCCTATCACCTCGGCGCGCCTGTCGTTCTCCTATGTTCAGCAGACTGCCGAGGGCGTTATGCGCCTGCTGCAACCGCAGCATACGATGGAGATACTCGATCAGTCCAGCTCGATTGTTGGCATCAGCGTCATGTCTTCTCAGGCGGCTGCCGCCGGTCCCGCGACATTCTTAACGTTTGCCGCGCTCATCTCGTTCTCGCTGGGCTTTATGAACCTGCTGCCCATTCCGCCGCTCGACGGGGGAAAGCTGGTTATCGAGATCATTCAAAAGGTCGCCGGTCGCGAGCTGCCACTCAAGGTGCAGACAATCGTCAGTTATGTCGGCATCGCGCTCTTTGCGCTGCTGTTTGTCTATATGCTTCGTTCCGACGTCCTTCGATTTATTTTGTAGGGGAGTGTTTGGATTGTCTTTGTCCCATCCTTTGCCGCGCGAGCTGACGCGCCCCGTGTTTGTGGGCGACGTGCAGATAGGCGGCGGCGCTCCGGTGGTGGTTCAGTCCATGACCTGCACCGATACCGCCGACGCCCAGGCAACGCTTGCTCAAGTGCGTGCGCTTGCCCAGGCGGGTTGCGATGTTGTGCGCGTGAGCGTGCCCACTGAGGTTGCGCTCGAGGGCTTTCGCACGATTTGTGCGGAGTCTCCGGTGCCGATCGTTGCCGATATCCACTTTAACCATAAGCTCGCCATTGGCGCCGTGGAGGCCGGTGCCGCTAAGCTCCGCATCAATCCCGGCAACATTGGCGATTGGGCCAAGGTCGATGCCGTGATCGATGCCGCGGGCGCCGCTGGGTGCGCGATTCGCATTGGCGTGAACGCCGGCTCGCTTGAGCAGGATATCGCCGAGCGCGATGACCTTACGCAGCCCGAAAAGCTTGTGATGTCGAGCGAGCGTTTCGTCAAACATTTTGAGGATCGCGGCTTTACCAATATCGTGCTTTCCGCCAAGGCTCATAGCGTGTCCACGACGCTTGACACCTATCGTGCCCTGTCGCGCGAAATCCCCCATGTTCCGCTTCATTTGGGCGTGACTGAGGCCGGAACCAAGCTCCAGGGCACCATTAAGAGCTCTGTGGGCCTGGGAATTTTGCTTTCCGAGGGCATTGGCGACACCATGCGCGTCTCGCTCACGGCCGATCCGGTCGAGGAGCCGCCGGTCGCCTGGGGTATCCTGCAGTCGCTGGGTCTTCGCCGCCGTGGCCCCGAGATCGTATCGTGCCCCACGTGCGCTCGCTGCCAGGTTAACCTCATTCCTATCGCCGAGGAGGTCACCGAGCGGCTTAAGAACTACTCCGCGCCGCTTTCGATTGCCGTGATGGGCTGTGCGGTCAATGGCCCCGGCGAGGCCTCTGACGCCGACTTGGGTGTTGCCTGCGGACGAGGTCAGGGCCTGCTCTTTTCGCACGGCCAGATCATTGGTAAAGTAGCTGAGGACCAAATTGTCGACGCGCTAATGGCCGAGGTCGACAAGCTTATTGAGGAGAAATAAATGACTCGAGCAATGTATATGTCTAAGCTTTATGCTCCGACGCTCAAAGAGGATCCGGCCGACGCCGAGCTTGCGAGCCATCGCCTGCTGCTTCGTGCCGGCATGATTCGCAAGGAGGCCGCCGGTCTCTATTCCTATCTGCCGCTTGCTTGGCGCTCGATTCGCAAGATCGAGAACATCGTGCGCGACGAGATGGATGCTGCCGGCGCCCAGGAGCTCATGATGCCCATCATGGTCGATGCCGAGCTGTGGCGTGAGTCCGGCCGTATCGATGCCTATGGCAAGGAGCTCGTGCGCTTTGATGACCGCCACGGCCGCGAGTTCGTGCTCGGCCCCACGCACGAGGAGACCGTGACCGCCTTGGTGCGCAATGAACTGCGTTCCTACAAGCAGCTGCCGGTGAATCTCTATCACATCCAGGATAAGTTCCGCGACGAATTCCGTCCCCGCTTTGGCCTGATGCGCGGTCGCGAGTTCATCATGAAGGACGCCTACAGCTTCTCTGCCACGCAGGAGAGCCTGCAGGAGGAGTACGACAAGATGAAGCAGGCCTACGCCAATATCTGCGAGCGCTGCTACATCAAGGCCCTGCCCGTCGTCGCCGATTCCGGCGAGATCGGCGGTGACACCTCCGTCGAGTATATGGCGCTGGCCGAGGCCGGCGAGGCTTCGCTGGTCTACTGCGACGATTGCGGCTTTGCTGCCGACGACGAGGCGGCAAGCACCAAGGTCGTTGTGACCGAGGGTCCCGGCGACGGTACGCTCACCAAGGTCGAGACTCCGGGCATGGGCACCATCGAGGCCGTTGCCAAGTTCTTTGGGTTCCCCGAGAACGGCACGCGCAAGTCCCTGGCGCTGATCGATGCCGAGGGTAAGCCCGTTGTGGCCATCGTTCCGGGCGATCACGAGCTCAACGACTGCAAGGCCGAGCACGTCTTTGGCAGGGGCTATCGCATGATGACCGACGAGGAGCTCCAGACCTACGGTCTGCATAAGGGCTTTATCGGACCGGTTAACCTTCCCGAGGGCATTCGTCTGGTCTGCGACGAGAGCCTGCGTGAGTCCAAGCAGTGGGCCTGCGGTGCCAACGAGGTCGACTATCACTTTACCGGTGCCTGCCCCGAGCGCGACTTTACCGTCGACGAGTGGGCCGATCTGGTCACCGTCGTTGCCGGCGATCCCTGCCCGCACTGCGGCAAGCCGCTCTCCGCTGCCCGCGGTATCGAGGTCTCCCAGGTCTTCCAGCTGGGCACCAAGTATTCCGAGGCCATGGGTGCCACCTTTATGGACGAGGATGGCAAGGAAAAGCCGCTTATCATGGGCTGCTACGGCGTTGGCGTGTCCCGCTCGCTTGCTGCGGTCGTGGAGCAGCACAACGACGAGCACGGTATCGTCTGGCCGGTCTCCGTTGCCCCGTACGAGGTCGCGGTGATTCCGCTCGATCCCAAGAAGGAGGAGTGCGCTACCGTCTGCGACCAAATCGTTGAGGGTCTGTGCGCCGAGGGTATCGAGGTTGTCGTGGATGACCGCGACGAGCGCCCCGGCTTTAAGTTTGCCGACAACGACCTTATGGGCTTCCCGTATCAGGTAGTGCTCGGCAAGCGCGGTCTTAAGAACGGCACTGTCGAGCTCAAGGACCGTGCCACGGGCGAGCGCGAGGACGTGGCGATCGATGAGGTCGTCGCCAAGGTTGCCGAGCTTGTGAAGGCAGCACGCCGTTAATCGACATTTCTGCAAGTAGATGTAATTGCAGGCCTGCTCCGCATCTCTCTTAGGATGAGATGCGGAGCAGTCTTTTTTGTTGCGTGAATAAGCTCGACGGGTAAAGGAAAACCCCACAGCCCAAATGAGCTGCGGGGTTTTCCTTTGTGCCTCCGATGCGAAATAAATCGCTCAGATACTACTGATAATCGACGACGTCGATCCAGTTCTTAAGGAACTCATCGTTCACGTTGCGCTTACGAGCGAGCTCGGAAGCGGCGACGATGCTCGTCCACTGACGCACGACCTGCATGGGCATGTCGGCGCGGTCGCAGTAGAGCTCCAGGTAGGCCTCAGCCTGGTCCTTGCTGTTGAGGGCAAAGAGCAGGTAGGTGGTGGCAACGTCGGCAGCAGGGGAGCCCTGGGTGGCGTGTGCCCAGTCGCACACATAGAGCTGGCCGTCGTCGCCGACGATGACGTTGGAGGGGTTGAAGTCGCCGTGGCAGACCTTGAACTCCTTGGTCATGCCGTCCAGACGCTCCTGAAGGTTGTAGCGCGTGGTGGCGTTGAGCTGATCAAGGCTATCGATCATGCGGGCGAACTTGTCGCGCTGACGGTTGAGCAGCGGGGAGGTGTAGCCGTGGATCTCGATCTGGAGGTCGACGAACATCTCGAGATACTCACCAAAGCGCTGGGGCTCGGCAGTCATCTTCTCGGCAAGGGTGGTGCCCGGAACCTTCTCGGTCACGAGCGCCCAGCCGTTGGCGTTCTCGAGCTGGGAAACCTCGAGAGCCTTGGGGCTGCGGATGCCGCACTCATTGATGCGGGCAAGATTCAAAGCCTCGTTGAACACGTCGGAGACGGGCTTGGTCTCGTTAAAGACCTTGACGATCTTGTCGCCCAGGTCGTAAACGACCTTGTTGCCGCGACGGACGAGCTCGGTCTTGGAATCGGGTAGCAGCATGGTTGCATCCTTTCAACGATGCGATAGAAGCGACGGCGGGGGTGTGTGAAACACCCGTGCACCCCCGCCGTTAAAAACCGTGCTAAAACTAGCAGACGGCGTAATCCTGAGGCTCGCGGCCGTAGTAGGCGTCCAGGTAGAGCTCCTTGATCTCGCTCATGAGCGGGTAGCGAGGGTTGGCGCCGGTGCACTGGTCGTTGAATGCCTGCTCGGTCATCTCGTCGAGGGTGTCGAGGAAGTACTGCTCGTCAACACCGTAGTCGGCGATGGTCTTCTTGACGCCGATGAAGTCCTTGAGCTCCTCGAGCTTCGTGATGAAGTTCTCGAAGACCTCCTTGTCGTCCTTGCCCTCGATGCCGCAGTACTTGGCCATCTCGGCGTAGTTGTGCAGCGCGTTGGGATAAGGATACTGGGAGAACGTGCCCATCTTGACGGGAGCCTCGGCGGCGTTGTAGCGCATGACGCGGGTCAGGATGACGGCGTTGGCGAGGCCGTGGGGCAGGTGATGGAAAGCGCCGAGCTTGTGGGCCATGGAGTGGTTGAGGCCCAGGAAGGCGTTGGCGAAGGCCATGCCGGCCATGCAGGAGGCGTTGTGCATCTCCTCGCGGGCGTGCGGGTCCTTGGCGCCGTTCGTGAAGCTGGAGGGCAGGTTCTCGAAGACGAGCTTAGCAGCGCGCTCGGAGAGGCCCTTGGTGTAGTCGGAAGCCATGATGGAGACGTAGGACTCGATGGCGTGGGTCATGACGTCGATGCCGGAGGCAGCGGTCAGGCCGCGCGGGGCGGTCATGCAGTTGTCGGCGTCGACAATAGCCATGTTGGGAAGCAGCGCGTAGTCGGCGAGCGGCCACTTGATGCCGGTCTCCTTGTCGGTGATGATGGCGAACGGCGTGCACTCGGAGCCGGTACCCGAAGAGGTCGGGACGGCGACGAAGTAGGCCTTCTTGCCCATCTCGGGGAAAGTAAAGATACGCTTGCGGATGTCCATGAAGTCCATGGCCATGTCCTCAAACTTGCACTCGGGGTGCTCGTACATCATCCACATGATCTTGCCGGCGTCCATAGCGGAGCCACCGCCGACGGCGATGATGACGTCCGGCTCAAAGAGAGCCATCTGCTTGGCGCCGCGACGTGCGCACTGCAGCGACGGATCGGGCTCGACATCGTAGAAGCAGTCGTGGGCGATGCCCATATCGTCGAGCTTGGCCTCGATGGCGCGGGTGTTGCCATTCTTGAAGAGGAACTGGTCGGTGACGATGAAGGCGCGCTTCTTGCCCATGACGGTACCGAGCTCGTCGAGGGCGACGGGCGTGGAACCCTTCTTGAAGTAGACCTTCTCGGGAGCGCGGAACCACAGCATGTTCTCACGGCGCTCGGCCACAGTCTTAACGTTGATCAAGTGCTTCACCCCAACGTTCTCGGAGACGGAGTTGCCGCCCCAGGAGCCGCAGCCCAGGGTCAGAGACGGCTTCATGCCAAAGTTGTACAGATCACCGATGCCGCCGTGCGAGGACGGGGTGTTGATGACGATACGGCAGGCCTTCATGACGTGCTCGAACAGACTGATCTTCTCGGCCTGGGCGGGGTGCACGTACAGAGAGGCGGTGTGGCCCGGGCCACCGGCGAGCACCAGGTGCTCGGCCTTGTCGACGGCCTCCTGGAAGTCCTTGGCGTGATACATGGCCAGGACCGGGGAGAGCTTCTCGTGGGAGAACTCTTCTTTGGCGGGGTCGGTGGAGGTGACCTCGGCGATCAGGATCTTGGTCTTGGCGGGAACCTCGATGCCGGCGAGCTCGGCGATCTTGGCGGCAGCCATGCCGGGAATGCGGTGATCGAGGGCGCCGTTCTTGAACATGGCGGCACGCAGGGCCTCCATCTCGGCACCCTGCTTGACGAAGTAGCAGCCGCGCTTCTGGAACTCGGCTTTGACCTGGTCATAGATGGTGTCGATGACGGTCACGGACTGCTCGGAAGCGCAGATCATGCCGTTGTCGAAGGTCTTGGAGTGGATGATGGAGTTGACGGCGAGCAGCACGTCGGCGGTGTCGTCGATGACGACCGGGGTGTTACCGGCGCCAACGCCCAGGGCGGGCTTGCCCGAGGAGTAGGCGGCCTTGACCATGCCCGGGCCACCGGTGGCGAGGATGATGTCGACGTCGCGCATGACCATGTTGGTCAGCTCAATGGAGGGGACATCGACCCAGCCGATGATGCCCTCGGGGGCACCGGCCTTGACGGCGGCGTCAAGCACGAGCTTGGCGGCGGCGATGGTGCACTTGGCGGCAGCCGGGTGCGGGGAGATGATGATGGCGTTGCGGGTCTTCAGGCAGATCAGCGTCTTGAAGATCGCGGTGGAGGTGGGGTTGGTCGTCGGGATGACGGCGCCCACGATGCCGATGGGCTCGGCGATCTTGGTGATGCCGTAAGCCTCGTCGCGCTCCAGGACACCACAGGTCTTGGTGTTCTTGTAAGCGTTGTAGATGTACTCTGCGGCGTAGTGGTTCTTGATGACCTTGTCCTCAAGAACGCCGCGGCCGGTCTCCTCGATGGCCATCTTCGCCAACGGGATACGAGCCTTGTTGGCAGCCATGGCAGCCTCATAGAAGATCTTGTCGACCTGCTCCTGCGTGTACGTAGCAAAAAGCGCCTGGGCCTCTCGCATCTGAGCGAGCTTAGCCTCAAGCGCCTCTACGTTGTCCACAATTGCGGGAGTAGTGTTTTCCGGTGACTTTTTCACCATTTGTGTCTCCTTGCGATCGGAGATTTACCCTACGTCTTGCATGATAGCAAGAAATTATTCGGCGAGCGGTCAGATTCCTGTAAAAGGCACACTAAAACGCTTCAATATACTGAAGCGTTTTAACTAAACTTTCCTATAGCATCGCCCCACTCATTGGGGACAGGCTTACACGGGTGTTTTCGCTCATGTAAGCCTGTCCCCAATGAGTGCAAAAAGGCGCCCTCCGTAGGGGAGAGCGCCTTTGGTAAGTTCTATGTGAACGCGAGGTCTTTGACCCGGAGAGTCCGAGGTACTTGTTGGTAAGACCTTATTTAGGAGCGCGCAACCTTGCCGGACTTGAGGCAGGTGGAGCAAACGTTCATCTTGCGACGGTGACCATCGACGACGACGTAGACGCGCTGGATGTTGGGGCGGAACTTACGGTTGGTGACGCGGTGAGAGTGGCTGATGGAGCGACCGGCAACGGGGTGCTTACCGCAAACTTCGCAAACTTTGGACATAACTGACCCTCCTTGGGCGACAAACGAACATGTCGCGTTAACAAACAAGCCTGAACTATAGCACAGAAGCAGTTCCCTGTGCGTAATCTACACAGAGATATTTCTCTTTTGGCGATAGTGCTCACGCCACGGCCCTGGACGTAGATCCGTTTTGCGTGCAGCAGAGGGGATTATGCCAGCTCGTGCGTACGTTTTCAAGCTCGTCCCACAAATATATATAGGTTTATTGAGCATTGGGCTCCGTTTACGGATTGCCCTGTATTTATGCTCGCAATTAAGCTCGAGGTTGGCTACACTATCCCTTGACCATTAAAGGGGTACGAGATACCCACATGGAATTACATAGCTGCCAAAGAGCAGCCCTTCCTGTGGGTGTCTGGTCCGCTTTGAGCGGTCGGGCATCTTTTTTTTTTGACTGTGTCAGCAGTCAAGACATGTGAGGAAGGAGATCGATGGGCACGACTTCCCCCAAGGCGGTCATCATGGACGAGACCGCCGTCAATCGAGCGATGACCCGCATCGCGCACGAGATTCTCGAGCGCAACGAGGGCTGTGAAGACCTCGCTCTGGTCGGCATCGTCACGCGCGGCGACCTTCTGGCAAAGAAGCTCGCCGAGGAGATCAAGGAGATCGAGGGCGTCGACGTTCCGCTCGGCAGCCTCGACATCAGCTTCTACCGCGATGACTACGCTACCAATTTCGCTCCCGCGATCCACGCCACCAACATTCCCTTTAGCGTCGACGGCAAGCGCGTCGTGCTGGTGGACGACATCCTGTATACGGGCCGTACCATTCGCGCCGCTCTCGACGCCGTCATGGACCTGGGCCGTCCGAGCCGCATTGAGCTGGCAGTCCTCGTTGACCGCGGCCACCGCGAGCTCCCCATCTCGCCGGACTTTGTCGGCAAGAACGTTCCCTCGTCGCATGAGGAGAACGTGCACCTATATATGAAGGAAGTCGACGGCCGTACCGCTGTCGAGATCAATGACGTCGCGCCGGGTTCCCACGTGGGCTCCGCGCCGCTGGGAGGTGAGTAGTACCGTGGCGTTCAACCATAAGCACCTGATCGACATTACCGAGTACTCCGAAGAGGACATCAAGCTCATCCTCGAGACCGCCAAGGCGTTCTCCGAGGTCAACGAGCGTGCGATCAAGAAGGTCCCCACGCTCAAGGGCAAGACCATCGTTAACATGTTCAACGAGCCCTCGACGCGCACCCGTAGCTCCTTCGAGCTCGCCGAGAAGCGTCTTTCGGCCGACAGCCTTAACTTTGGCGGCTCCTCGACCTCCACGGTCAAGGGCGAGAGCCTCGTCGACACCGTCGAGACCCTCAACGCCTACAAGATCGACTGCATCGTCGTGCGCGATAAGCATGCCGGCGCTCCCTACATCGTCACGCAGAACTCGCCCGCGAGCGTCATCTGCGCCGGTGACGGCAAGCACAACCATCCTACGCAGGCCCTGCTGGACCTGTACACCATCTGGGAGCACAAGGGTGATTTCCACGGTCTGAAGGTCGCCGTCGTCGGCGATATCGCACACTCCCGTGTCTGCGGTTCGCTGATCCCCGCGCTTAAGATCATGGGCTGCGAGACCTACGCCGTCGCCCCCGGCACGCTGCTGCCGCCGGCGCCCGAGGTCCTGGGCTGCGACCACGTGACGAGCGACCTCGATTCCGTCCTGCCCGAGCTGGACGTCGTCTACATGCTGCGCGTGCAGCAGGAGCGCCTCGAGGGCGCCCCGTTCCCGACCATTCGTGAGTACCACAAGCTCTTCGGCCTGACCAAGGACCGCGAGAAGCTCATGAAGCCCGATGCGATCATCTGCCACCCGGGCCCCATCAACCGCGGCGTCGAGTTCGACTCCTATATGGCCGACCACCCGCAACGCTCCGTCATCCTGGAGCAGGTCTACGCCGGTATCTGCGTGCGTATGGCTATCCTGTATCTGCTGCTTGGAGGTGCCGATAATGGCCTTGCTTCTTAAGAATGCCCACGTCGTCGACCCGTCCGTCGAGCTTGACGGTGTCGTTGACGTCCTGATTGACGGCGACAAGATCGCCGAGGTCGGCGAGAATCTCGCCGTCGAGGGAGCCGAGGTCCGCGACCTTTCCGGCAAGTACCTCGTCCCCGGCCTGGTGGATATGCACGTTCACCTTCGCGAGCCCGGCTACGAGGTCAAAGAGGACATCGAGAGCGGCACCCGCGCAGCTGCCAAGGGCGGCTTTACCGGCGTGTGCTCCATGCCCAACACCGATCCCGTCACCGATAACGGCACCGTCGTGGAGTTCGTCAAGTCCCGCGCTGCCGAGGTCGGTCACTGCCGCGTTTATCCGTCGGGCGCCATGACCCGTGGTCTTAAGGGCGAGGCTATGTCCGAGATGGGCGATATGGTCGCCCACGGCGCCGTCGCCTTCACCGACGACGGTCGCGGCGTGCAGGGCGCGGGCATGCTCCGTCGCTGCATGGACTACGGCAAGATGTTCGGCAAGGTATTTATGAGCCACTGCCAGGACGAGGACCTGGTCGGCCACGGCCAGATCAACGAGGGCAAGGTCTCGACCCGTCTGGCTCTCGAGGGCTGGCCGGCTGCCGGCGAGGAGCTCCAGATCGCTCGCGACATCGAGATCGCTAAGCTGACCGGTGCCAAGCTGCACATCCAGCACATCTCCACCGCCCATGGCCTGGAAATCGTGCGTGCCGGTAAGGCCGCTGGCGTTCAGGTTACCTGCGAGGCAACCCCGCACCACATGTTCCTGACCGAGAACGACCTGGACGAGACCTACAACACCTCGCTCAAGGTCAATCCGCCGCTGCGCACCGACGAGGACGCCGAGGCCATCCGTCAGGGTGTCATCGACGGCACCGTCGACGTTATCGTCACCGATCACGCTCCCCACACCCCGTGGGAGAAGGCCCGCGAGTTCGAGCTTGCGCCCTTTGGCATGATCGGTCTCGAGACCTCGCTGTCGCTCGTGCTCACCGAGCTGGTCAACACGGGCAAGATGAGCATGGGCCGCATGGTCGAGCTCATGGCTATCAAGCCGCGTGAGATCCTGGGCCTCGACCAGGTTCAGGTCAAGGCGGGCTCCGTTGCCGACCTGACTGTGTTCGACGCGTCCGCCACCTGGACGGTCGGCGAGGACGGTTACGAGTCGCGAGCCGAGAACTCCGGTTTCGCCGGCCGCACGCTCACCGGTCGTGCCACCGATGTGTTTGTCGGCGGTAAGCAGACGCTCGCCGACGGCTGCATCTGCTAGCATAGCCTTATCGCTTTTGTGCGCGGTGCCCTTGCGGTGCCGCGCTTTCTGTTCGTTTTGACCATGCAACCGCATGGGGGATTGGAGCGTCTATGCCCACACCTTCCACTGCACGCATGCACGACTTCGAGGTCGTCTCGAACCAGGAGATTGCCGACGGCATCTTCTCGCTCGTCATCTCGGCCCCCAAGCTTGCAAGTGCGCTCAAGCCCGGTCAGTTTGTGAACATTGCCGTGCCCGGCGATGCGTCCTCGCTGCTTCGCGTGCCCCTGAGCTTCTATCGCGCCGACGCCCAGGCCGGCACCGTCGAGCTGTGGTACGCCGTCGTGGGCGACGACACCCGTCGTCTGTCGCAGATGGCCCCCGGTTCCACCTCTAATCTGCTGGGCCCCGGCGGCCGCGGCTGGCTCGTGCCCGAGGGCACCAGGAAGGCGCTGCTCGTTGCGGGCGGCATCGGTGTTCCGCCCGTGCTGTGTCTTGCCGGCAAGCTTGCCGAGCAGGGCGTGGCCGTCGACGTGTGCCTGGGCTTTTGCACTGCGTCTAAGGCCGTGGGCATCGATGAGTTCCGCGCTCTGGGAGCCACGGTCAATGTGTGCACTGACGACGGTTCGCTTGGTACGCACGGTTTCTGCACCGATCCTGCCGCCGAGCTGCTTGGTGAGGGCGGCTACGACTACGTCGCCAGCTGCGGCCCCGCCGTCATGATGAAGAAGGTTGCCGCCGCTGCCGCTGAGGCCGGTGCGTACTGTGAGGTGTCGCTCGAGCGCATGATGAGCTGTGGCTTTGGCGCCTGCAACACCTGCAATGTCGAGACGGTCGACGGTATGAAGGGCGCCTGCATGTGCGGCCCCGTGTTCGATGCTTCCAAGGTGGTGATCTTCTAGTGGGTACCGTGAACATGGCCGTCGATTTCGGCGGCGTCAAGATGCAGAACCCCATCAACACCGCAGCCGGTACCTTTGGCTACGGATGGCAGTTCCAGAACTTCTTTGATGTCTCCCAACTAGGCGCCATCACCACCAAGGGTTGTGCTGCCGAGCCCTGGCCCGGCAACCCCGCGCCCCGCATGGCCGAGATCCCGGGCGGCATGATCAACTCCGTGGGCCTTCAGAACCCCGGCGTGGCTGCCTTTGCCCGTGAGTCCGGTCCGTGGCTCGAGCAGCTCTCCAAGGACGGTTGCCAGGTCATCTGCCAGGTCGCCGGTCACTCCGTTGAGGAGTTTGTCCGCGCGCTCGAGATGTATGTCGAGCTGTGCCCCTGGGCTGCCGGCTACGAGATCAACGTCAGCTGCCCCAATATTGCCGCCGGCGGTGCCGCCATGGGCTCCTCGCCCGAGGGCGCCTCTGCCGTCATGGCTGCCTGCCGTAAGGTGACCGATAAGCCGCTGTTCGTAAAGATGGCTCCGGTTAACGTCGCCGAGATTGCCAAGGCTCTTGAGGCCGCGGGAGCCGACGGCCTTTCGGTCATCAATTCCATCCAGGGCATGGCCATCGATGTTCATACCCGCAAGTCCCGCGTGGCCAAGCCCAAGGGCGGCCTCTCGGGCCCGCTGTGCCACCACATCGCCGTGCGTATGGTCTGGGAGGTTGCCCAGGCCGTCGATATCCCCATCAATGGCGTCGGCGGCGTCATGACTGGCGAAGATGCGGCCGAGTTTATCTTGGCCGGTGCCACCTGCGTGTCGGTCGGCATGGCCAACTTCGTCGATCCGTGCGCATCGATTAAGATTGCGCACGAGCTCGAGGCTTGGGCGGAGTCCCAGGGCGTGAAGGACATCAACGAGCTGGTAGGTGCTTTCGAATGCTAGAGACCGATGCCCGCGACCGTGTTATCGTCGCCCTCGACTGCGACCGTGAGCGTGCGCTTGAGCTCGCCCATGAACTTTCTGGTCATGCCGCTTGGCTCAAGGTGGGCATGACGCTCTATTACGCTGAGGGCCCCGAGATCGTCAAGACGTTCAAGGACCTGGGCTTTAAGGTCTTCCTCGACCTCAAGTTCCATGACATTCCGCATCAGGTGCGCGGTGCCGCCCGTTCGGCCTCGCTTGCCGGTGCCGACCTGCTCTCGGTCCACGGCCTGGGTTCTGGTGCTATGCTCGCTGCGTGCCGTGAGGGTGCCGAGGAGGCGCGCGAGGACCGCGCCAAGCTCGTCGCCATCACCGTGCTCACGAGCATGAACCAGGATTCGCTGGCTGAGATCGGCGTCGAGTCACCCGTGGCCGAGGAGGCCGCCCGCCTGGCAAAGCTTGCCCAGGCCAACGGTATCGACGGCATCGTGTGCTCGCCGATGGAGGCCCATGACATGCGCGAGCTGCTCGGCCCCGACGCGTTGATCGTGACTCCGGGCGTTCGTCCGGTGGGTGCCGCCCTTGGTGACCAGTCCCGTGTGGCGACGCCTTCTCAGGCTATCGAGCGCGGCGCGAGCCATATCGTGGTGGGCCGACCCATCACCGGTGCCGACGACCCGGTTGCCGCCTTTGACGCTATCGTTGCCGAGCTGGTCGAAAACGTCGCCTAAAAGATTCCCTCAAGTCACCACTTTTGGGTCTCATTAGCACAAATTAGCCCCTGTGCCTGCGAAAACTTTCCCATCCTTTGTGTGGAATCGCAGGTCAGGGGCTCAACTTTAACCTCCGTATATTGCACTTTTCGCAGGTATCGTCTAACCTATGGTGCCGTCGATTGGGCATTTAGTGCGTTTGACGTGCTAAAATGCCAATTATTGCATCAGATATAACCCAACTATTTGGAGGTTCGAATGGCACTCCCTCAGCTTACCGACGAGCAGCGCAAGCAGGCTCTTGAGAAGGCTGCCGCCGCACGTCACGCCCGCGCTGAGCTTCGCGAGCAGATCAAGAAGGGCGAGAAGTCCCTCGAGTCCGTGCTCAACTCCGATGACCCCATCGCTTCCCGCATGAAGGTTTCCACCCTCATCGAGTCTCTCCCCGGTTATGGCAAGGCCAAGGCCGCCAAGATCATGGAGGAGCTCGGCATCTCCGCTACCCGTCGCGTCCAGGGCCTCGGCGTCCGCCAGCGCGAGCAGCTCCTCGAGCAGCTGACCAAATAAGTGAGCGCTCAGGATTCAAAGCTCTTTGTGATTTCTGGACCGTCAGGTGCAGGCAAGGGCACGCTCGTCACTCGTGTGCGCGAGCGTCGCTCGAACCTGGGCCTGACGGTTTCGGCTACCACGCGAGCACCACGCAAAGGTGAGGTCGACGGCGTCAACTACTTTTTCCTGACGCGCGAGGAGTTCGACCGCCGCGTGGCAAACGGTGAGTTTGTTGAGTGGGCCGAGGTCCACGGTAACTGCTACGGCACCTTGGTGAGCGAGGTCACATCCAAGCTCGCCTCTGGCTCGTCTCTGATCTTGGAGATCGATGTCCAGGGAGCCCTGCAGGTCAAGGAGCGTTTCCCCGAGGCCGTGTTGATCTTTATCAAGCCGCCTTCGCTCGAGGTGCTCCGCGAGCGTCTGGTCGGTCGCGGTACCGAGACGCCCGAGACGATTGAGCTGCGTATGGCAAACGCCGCCGATGAACTTGCCCTTGCCGACCGCTACGACGACGTCGTGGTGAATGACGATCTCGACCGCGCGACCGATGAGCTCGTTCGCGTTCTCGATATGCATGAAAGGATCTGAGGTCCGTGTCCGTTGTAAAGCCTTGCATTGACGATCTTCTGGAGAAGACCGATCACAACCGCTTCCTGCTCGCCTCGCTTGCCTCCAAGCGCGCCTGCGACATTAACAGCATGTTGCGTGGCCAGCACAACCGCGTGCTCGCCGTCCAGGATGTCGATGACATCACCATTGCGCTTTCCGGCGCCGATACCATCTCGATGGCTATGGACGAGATTGTCGACGGCGACATCTCCTACGATGAGGCCCGTTACGAGAAGGCGCTCGGCCACAAGGTTGCTGAAGCCTAAATGGCAGCCCGCGTCTGCCTGGTCCACTATCACGAGGTTGGACTGAAGGGCAAGAACCGCGCACATTTTGAGCATATCCTCATGGATAACATCAAGGCGGCCTTGGCCGCCTTTTCCGTGAATGCCGTGTCTCGAATTTCCGGTTATATCCTCGTGACCTTTAACGAGCATCAGGCCGACGAGGCGGCGCGCGTCATTCGCACCGTCCCCGGCGTTGCCCGCGTGTCCCTGGCGTACCACACCAACCGCGACCCGCAGGAGTACTGCGCCGCCGCCGTGAAGGCGCTGCGCGAATTTGGTCCCTTCGAGTCGTTTAAGGTGCATGCCAAGCGCTCTAACACCGACTATGAGCTCACCTCGATTGATATCAATCGACAGGTTGGCGAGGTACTGTGCGAGGCGTTTCCCGATAAAAAGGTCCAGATGCACGATCCCGACGCGATGGTGCACGTGCTGGTGGTACAGGGTAGCGTCTACGTTTATGCGCGCTCCGAGCGCGGCGTGGGCGGTCTGCCGGTGGGTTCTGCCGGCAAGGTCGTGACGCTGCTTTCCTCGGGCATCGATTCTCCGGTGGCGACCTGGATGCTCGCGCGCCGCGGCGCGGTGTGCGTGCCGGTACATTTTTCCGGCCGTCCGCAGACGCCCGATACGAGCGAGTATTTGGTGCAGGACATCATCCGTGCGCTTGAGCCGGGTGTCCAGATCGGTCGCCTGTACGTAGTCCCGTTTGGCGACTGCCAGCGCGAGATTTCGGTTACCTGCCCCAGCAACCTGCGCGTGATCATGTACCGTCGCATCATGTATTCGGTTGCCGAGCGCATCGCGCGTATCGAGGGCGCCAAGGCTATCGTGACCGGCGAATCGCTCGGTCAGGTTGCCTCCCAGACGCTCGAGAACATCATGGCCGTCAACGAGGCCGTGAAGATCCCCGTGTTCCGTCCGTTGATCGGTTCGGACAAGCAGGAGATCATCGCACGCGCTGAGGAAATCGGTACCTTCGATATCTCGACCGAGGCTGCTCCCGATTGCTGCACGCTTTTTATGCCGCGCCGCCCCGAGACGCACGCCAAACCCGATGCCGTGCACGAGGCTTGGGAGCTGTTCGATCACGAGGAGATGATTGAGCGTTTGCTCAAACAGACCGAGTATATCGACTTCGAGAGCAACACGTATAAGGCCCCTAAGACCTTAAAACGCAAACATTCCGAGCTCGCTCCACGTGAGATTTACCAAGATCACGAATAATGTTGTGTATAGACCGGCGGTGATTTTGCATCGTCGGTCTTTTTCTATCTGGGCATTAGGCGATAAACGGTTCATTTGTCGACGTGTGCCTGAATAAATGGACACTTTTCCGCAAGGTTTTGGTCAGCTTTTGGTTTGACCGCGAAAACCGGTGTGGGCGTGCGGAGGCTGCGGCGTTCGTTTCCTGACACGATGGTGTTGGGAGGTGTTTGCTATGGCGCAGCGCGAGCAACACGAACGGGTTAAACGGATGGACCGCTGGGCAGAAAAGCTGCTCGGCCATAAGGCGATGGTCGTGGCGATTCTGGTTGTCATTGCCGTCGCGAGCGGCTTGGCGATGGCAAGTTTTAATAGCCGCTCCAGCGGCGTGTCGTTTGAGCGTAGTGATGAGGCGAGCGCCTCGGATGTGCGCGGGGCCGGGGATGCCTCTCCTGACGATGCCGATGAGCCGTCTGCCAAGAGCTCCTCTGCTGCCGAGGTGTACGTCGATGTTGATGGCGCCGTTGTGAAGCCTGGCGTGTACCGGCTTAAAGATGGAGCACGGGTGTCCCAGGCGATTGATGCCGCCGGAGGGCTTACGGCCGAGGCGGATGTGACGGTTCTTAACCGTGCGTCCAAGATCACCGATGGCCAAAAGATCTATGTGCCGACGGTAGGGGAGCAACAAACGGCTGCGGCCGTCGGCGCCGCCGAAAGCAGTGCTTCCACGACCCCTGGTACAGGGTCTTCGTCGGGACTTGTGAATATCAATACGGCAAGTGCGGCGGAGCTGCAGACGCTTTCGGGCATCGGGCCTTCTATGGCCCAGTCAATTATCGACGAACGGACGCAAAACGGGGCCTTTGCCTCGGTCGATGACCTTATGCGCGTATCGGGGATCGGTGAGAAGAAACTCGCCAAAATTAAAGATTGCATCTGCGTATGAGTGCGACCGAGCGCGAGCATGTGATGCCACCGCGCCCATTGATGCCGTGGACGATAGCCCTTTGTGCCGGCTTGTGTGCGAGCTGTGGGTTAGTGCTTAACATGGCGGCCGATGCGCTGCTGGGAGAGCGGGCGGCGCCCGTCACATTGCTTATGGCCATTCCCGTTGCGGCAGCAGGGTGCATCGTATTGGCTCGGTCCTGCATGCGCCTTGTGCGGTGGAGGCGATGGCTGTATGCCGCGGCCCTCGGCCTCGTGGCGGGAGCGGTAGTGTCCGCGGGTTGGGCGATAGGGGCGCTGCGCGCTTCGAGGGCGTTGGATAATCGGGCTGCGAGCAGTCTCGAGTTTGTTGTGTGTGGCGACCCGTCCATCAATGACGGTGCGTACTCCTATACCTGTGATGCGTATGCGGGCGAAAAGCGTTTGGGTCAGGTACGGCTGTCGTGTGATCGTGAGCTTGGCGCCGGTTCGCATGTACGTGCTATCGGTCGAATTTCGCGCTTTGAGAATGATGCGTATGGGCGCTCACGCGTGCTTCGGGGCGAGCTTCGAAAGGTTAAAGTCGTCCGGTTGGTATCGATCGACGAGGGCCCTCCAGGCCCGTTGTCTTGGCTTCGAAACGAGCTCCTTGCCGTTATCGCGCCCGCGACCGATCCAGCGCGCTTGCTCATTGCCGGCGTTGTCTGTGGACGCTCGTCCGAGCTGCGCGCCCAGCCGGCGGGCGATTGGTTTTCGGTAACGGGCACCGCACATCTCATCGCCGTCTCGGGCAGCCATCTTGCCATTGTGGGGTTTGTGATTGAGAGCGCCCTGCAAAAGACACGCCTCTCTCGTGGGCTGCAGCGGGGACTGTTGATGCTGGCTCTTATTGCCTATGCCGTCTTTACGGGCGCCTCGCCCTCGGCCGTGCGCGCGTGCTGCATGGTGGCGGCGACGCTTGTCGCCAACGGCGCCGGACGTCGTCGGCATGGCCTCTCGGCCCTATTTTTGACCATGGCAATCTTTGTGTTGCTGCGACCGACGGTATTGTTCGAGATGGGTTTTCAGCTTTCGTGCGTCAGCGTTTTTGCCATCCTTTGTTTTTGCCCCTACGCCACCTACGCCTTGGGCGAGCTGGGCATGCCATCGGGTGTCGCCAGCGTTTTGTCTGTCACGCTGTGCTCGCAGCTGGCGACACTTCCCGTAACCATTCCCGCATTTGGGACGTTTTCGCTCATTGCCCCGCTTGCAAATGCCGTGATCGGTCCGGTGATAAGCGTGCTGCTCGCTGTATCGGTTGTGCTGGTGCCCTGCTCGCTTGTGCCGCTGCTGCGTCACGGGGCGCTCGTGGTGCCCATGATTGTCGCCCGCTGTGCGCTGTTCTTTGAACAGCTCTTTGCTGCCGTTCCGGGCGCATCCGTAAGCGTGCCGCCCGATACGCCCTTGGTATACGTGGTGCCGTTTGCACTGGCAGTCCTCTTGGTCTGGTGGCCACGCCCCCGCGCACGGAGCATGGCAGCGGGGCTGGTGTGCCTGATGCTTGCAGCGGGTGTTCCGTATATCTATTGGGATCGATGCGCGCCGCCTTCGGTGACGGTCCTCGATGTTGGCCAGGCCGATGCGATTCTGGTTCGTCAGGGTGGCACTGTGGCGCTCGTCGACTGCGGGCTCGATGAGCGCGTGGTGTCGGCGTTGGTTCGCAATAATGTCCACCATATCGATGCCGTCTTCGTGACGCATTGGGACGAAGACCATTGGGGCGGTCTTCCCGACGTACTCGATCGGTTTTCTGTTGGAACCATTGCGGTTGCAGCCGATGCGCTGGACGGTGCGCCTGCTGAGGTCCTGAATCGCCCCGGCGTAACGTATCGGCAGGTGGCTCGCGGAGACACGGTCGATATCGGCGCATTTCGGGCTCGTGTGATGTGGCCGTTTGACACGGTAGATGGCGAGGGCAATGAGGACTCGCTTGTCTTGCTGCTCTCCTATGCTCAGGAAGGCAAGAGCCTGTGCGTACTTCTCACCGGTGATGCCGAGCTCGACCAAGAGCGAGAATTCGTGCAGGAGGTGGGGGATATCGATGTGCTCAAGCTGGGGCATCATGGCTCAAAAGTTTCCGTCGACACAGACCTGCTGGGCACGCTTAAGCCCGAGTTCTCTATCGCGAGCGCCGGCGAGGGGAATCGTTACGGCCATCCGTCGGATGCCTGCATCGATGCAGTTAAGGAAGCGGGTGGTGCGTTCGCATGCACCATCGAACACGGCGACATTACCGTCACGCCGACCGCGAAGGGCTTTGCCATGCGATGCCAGCGACCGTGATGCCGTCGTTGGCGCGGGACCAACCCCTGGGCTAAAATGGCACGGTACGAATTCGAGAGTCTGCGAGAGGGGAGCGCGATGTCCGAAACCGGTCTGCTGCCGGCATATCTGATCGTCGGTACCGACGGAGTCAAGCGCGACCACGCCGTCTCGCGTATGAAGGCGCGTCTGGAAAAGACGGGCATGGTCGAGTTCAACCTCGACGAGCGCGATATGACCAAAGAGCCCGATATCGAATCGATTATCGGATCGCTCAACACCTTTCCCATGGGCAGCGAGTTTCGCCTGGTAATCCTTGACGGCTGCTCAAAACTTGCCAAAGTGATCTCCGAGCCGCTTGTCGAGTATCTGGCGAGTCCCAGCCCCACGACGGTTTGCCTCATAATCGCCGATTCGCTTGCCAAGAACACGCGCCTGTACAAGGCAATCGCCAAGATTGACAAGAAGGCCGTGATCGACTGTTCGGGCACCAAGCGCTGGGAGCTCCCGCGCCGCGTGCAGCAGATGGCGACGCAGCACGGAAAGTCCATCTCTACGGCCGCCGCCGAGGAGCTCGTTTCGCGCTCGGGCGAGAACACTCGTATGCTCGATAACGACTTGGCCAAGCTTGCCCAGATGGTCGAGGCGCCGCAAATTGAGCTTGCCGATGTAGAGCGCTGGATCGTGCGCACGGCCGAAGTTCAGCCCTGGGACTTTCTCAATGCGGTCTCGGCCCGTGACATGCGCCGCTCGCTTGAGCTCTTCAATCTACTGCCCGCCAAGAGCTATGTGTGGACCTACACGCTGCTATGCGGTCGCATCCGTGAGCTGATCGTCGCCAAGGCTCTCGATGCGCGTGGACAGGGTCGTGAGCTTGCCGCGACGCTCAAGCTTCAGGCCTGGCAGGTCAAAAATCACCTTACCTGGGCACGCCGCTTTTCGATGACCGAGCTCGTTGCCGCGCTCGAGGGTGCCGTCGATGTGGAGCTCGCACTCAAGGGTTCGGCCGATTCCCAGACCGCGCTTTTGCTCTGGATTACGAACATCTTGAGAAAATCGTGATGATACCTGCCTATTTGACAAATTCGTTCTATCCCTTTGAGGGGGAGCGTGCTATAGTAGGCGCTTGCATGACCTCACCGTGTCTCAGAGGTGTCATACATTTTTTGCAAGGAACTCGAAAGGAACTCCAGAAGTGGCAAACATCAAGTCTCAGAAGAAGCGTATCCGCACCAATGAGGCAGCTCGCATGCGTAACAAGGCTGTCAAGTCCGAGCTCAAGACGCTGACCAAGCACGTCCAGTCCGCCGTCGCCGAGGGCGACGCCGAGAAGGCCCAGGCTGCCCTCAAGACCGTCACCAAGCGTCTCGACATGGCTGCCGCCAAGCATGTTATCCACAAGAACCAGGCTTCCAACCGCAAGTCCGGTCTTGCCAAGCTCGTGAACAGCATCAACGCCTAAGTTGTAAATTTCACACCACACAGATTACGCGCATAAATGGAGCCTGTTTTATGGAACAGGCTCCATTTTTTGTACCGCTCGGGTAAGATAGTCCGCATGAATACTTCAATTGACATTTCCCACATCCGCAACTTCTCGATCGTTGCGCACATCGACCATGGCAAGTCCACGATCAGTGACCGTATCCTCGAGCTCACCCATACCGTCGACGAGCGCGATATGGAGTCGCAGCTGCTCGACACCATGGATATTGAGCGCGAGCGCGGCATCACGATCAAGTCCAATGCCGTTCGCGTTTCCTATGACGCCGACGATGGCGAGACGTATCAGTTCAACCTGATCGATACACCGGGCCACGTGGACTTTACCTATGAGGTCTCGCGTTCGCTGGCCGCCTGCGAGGGCGCGGTGCTCGTCGTCGACGCCACGCAGGGTGTCGAGGCACAGACCGTCTCCAACGCGACGCTCGCCATGAACGCCAACCTGGATATCGTGCCCGCCATCAACAAGATTGACCTTCCCTCTGCACACCCCGACGAGGTTAAGACCGAGATCGAGGATGACCTGGCGATTCCTGCCGACGATGCCGTATGCGTATCGGGCAAGACCGGCGAGGGCATTCACGACCTGCTGGAGTCCATCGTCTTTTTGATCTCACCGCCAAAGGGCGATGCGAACGCTCCGCTCAAGGCACTTATCCTGGATTCTTACTTCGATGAGTACCGCGGCGTCGTTGCCACGGTCCGCGTCTTCGACGGCTCCATCAAGAAGGGCGATACCCTGCGCATGATGCAGGCCGAGGGTGACTTTTTGGTCGACGGCGTGGGCGTCAAGCGCCCTGCCGAGACCCCGGTCGACGCACTGACGGTCGGCGAGGTGGGCTACGTGGTCACGGGTCTGAAGGATCCCGAGGCCGTGCACGTGGGCGACACCCTTACCTGGGCGTCGAACCCCTGCCCCGAGCCGCTTCCGGGCTACCGCGAGGCCAAGCCCATGGTCTACACGGGCCTGTTCCCGATCGACAACAAGGATTACGAGAACCTGCGCGACGCTCTCGATAAGCTGCATGTCAACGACCCGTCGTTGGTGTGGGAGCCCGAGACCTCGGTGGCGCTCGGCTTTGGTTTCCGCGTTGGCTTCTTGGGCCTGCTGCATATGGAGGTCGTCAAGGAGCGCTTGGAGCGCGAGTTCAACCTTGACCTCATTGCTACGAGCCCTTCGGTGGACTATCACGTCTATAAGACCGACGGCGAGATGATTGATGTTCGCAGCCCGCAGGATCTGCCCGAGGCTACGCGCATCGAGCGCATTGAGGAGCCTTACCTCAAGGCCAAAATTATCTGCCCGCCCGAGTATACGGGTGCCGTCATGCAGCTCGCTATCGAGCACCGCGGCATTACAACTGACATGATCCATCTCACGAGCAAATCGGTCGAGATGCGCTTTGACATGCCGCTCGCCGAGCTCATCCTGGACTTCTTTGACCAGCTCAAGAGTCGCACCAAGGGCTATGCCTCACTCGACTACGAGTTCAACGAGTACCGTCCCTCCGAACTCGTCAAGCTCGATATTTTGCTTTCGGGCGATGAGGTGGACGCGCTTTCGTTTATCGTGCACAAGGATAAGGCCTATGGCCTGGCCCGCGGCCTGTGTGACAAGCTCAAGGAAATCATCCCGCGCCAGCTGTTCGAGGTGCCTATTCAGGGCGCCATCGGCAACAAGATCATTGCCCGCTCTACCGTCAAGGCGCGTCGCAAGGACGTTTTGGCCAAGTGCTATGGCGGCGATATCTCGCGAAAGCGCAAGCTGCTCGAGAAGCAGAAAGAGGGCAAGAAGCGCATGAAGGCCATCGGTTCGGTCGAGGTCCCGCAGGAGGCCTTTATGGCGATCCTAAAGGTAGACGAGTAAGTCCATGGCGCTTTCTGAATACAGCAAGCGTCTGCTGGGCGCCTATGCCGAGCAGCCGTTCCTTATGGCTCCCATGGCGGGCGTAACCGACCCCGCCTATCGCATCATGTGTCGCCGCCGCGGTGCCAACCTTGCCTACAGCGAGATGGTGAGCGTTGCGGGCCTTGCCTATGCCAGCAACAAGACGTGGCGCCTGGTGTTGCCGGCCGACGAGGAGCAGCAGATCTGCGTGCAGCTCTTTGGTTCCAAGCCCGATCAGTTTGCGGGTGCCGTCGCTGCCGTCGAGGAACGCGTGGGCGATCGCCTGTCATTGATTGATATCAACATGGCCTGTCCGGCTCGCAAGGTCGTTACCAAGGGCGAGGGCTCGGCGCTTATGCGTACGCCCGACCTGGCCGAGCAGATTGTCGAGGCAGCGGTGGGCGCGGCGCATGTTCCCGTGACCGTGAAGATTCGCAAGGGCTTTTACGCCGAAGACCGCAATGCCGCGACGTTTGCCCAGATGCTCGAGGGGGCAGGGGCAGCTGCGGTGGCGGTGCACGGCCGCTGTGCCACGCAGCTCTATACGGGCCAGGCCGATTGGTCGGTCGTCGATGAGGTGGCCGACGCCGTCGAGATTCCCGTTATCGGTTCGGGCGATGTGTTCTGCGCCGAGGATGCGGCGGAACGCCTGCGCAACTCGGGCGCCAGTGCCGTGTTTATCGCGCGCGGTATCTATGGCAACCCCTGGGTGTTCGGTGATGCTCGAGCCCTTGCACTCGATGGCACGCCAGTACCGGTGCGTAGCTCGGTCGAGCGCCTGGATGCCCTGCGCGAGCACCTGACGCTCACGCATGAGCTGTTGCCGCTTATGTCACGTGCCCGCACGTACGCGAGCTGGTATCTTAAGGGCATGCCCCATGCCGCCGCCTGGCGCGCGCAGGTGGTGCGCTGCTCCACATACGAGGAGTTCATGGCATTGGTCGATGATATCGAGCGCGATGTGGTGGCCTGCGAGGCCGCGCTTGCCGCCGGCGAGTCGGTGCCCGCTCATCCGCTGGAGGCCTAACGGTGGCCGTTACCGCGCTGTACGTCCACGTGCCGTTTTGCGCCCAAAAGTGCCGATACTGCGACTTTGACTCACGCAGTTTTGCTTCGTGCGACCTGAGTGCTGCGCTCGATGTCTATTTTGAGCAACTGTATGCGCGCCTCGATGCCTTTGGCGACGCAGGCGCGCTTGCGCAGGTCCGCACCGTCTATGTTGGCGGCGGTACGCCGTCGCTGGCAGGAGAGCGTCTGGTGGAGCTTGCCCGGCGTATTTGCATGTGGTGCAAGCCCGTTGAGTTTACCTGCGAGGCCAATCCCGAGTCGTTGACCGCCGGGCTTGCCACTGCGCTTGCCAAGGTCGGTGTCACACGCGTCTCTCTGGGAGTTCAAACCCTTGACAACGCCGAGCTTGCTGCGATTGGCCGTATTCACGATGCCGATCGGGCGCTCGCTGCCATCACGACGGTTAAGGACGCTGGGCTCGATGTGTCCTGCGACCTGATGTGCGGACTTCCCGGGCAGACCGCCGTAAGCTGGCAACGCACGCTCGATGGCGTGCTGGCGGCGGCGCCGCATCATGTGTCGGTGTACCCGCTCACGCTCGAGGAGGGCACGCCGCTCTACCACATGGCGTGTCGCGACGAGTCGCTCGAGCCCGACGAGGATTTTCAGGCTGCGTGCATGGACGCGGCGCGTGAGTGCCTGGGTGCGGCCGGCTATCACCCGTATGAGGTGGCAAGCTACGCGCTCGACGGACATGAGTGTGCCCACAACATTGCCTATTGGACAGGACGGGGCTATCTGGGCTTGGGCCGCTCTGCCGCCGGTATGCTCGACGCCGAGGATTTCGATCGCTTGGCCGGGCTGTTTCCCGACGTGCCTGCTCGCGGCGATGCGTATCGCGTGCGCTTGGTGCAACGCGACGACGCCGCGACGACGTTTGATGCCGAGTATCTGTCGCAGCGCGAGGCTGCGGCCGAGGATTTGATGCTCGCCTGCCGCATGACGCGTGGCATTGGGCCCGATCTGTTGGTTCGCTCGGCAAGCGTGATCGCTGCAGACGAGCTGGTGGCGGCCTGTGACCGTGCGCTCGAGTTGGGTCTTGCCACTTGGGTGCCCGATTATGTTGAGGGGCATGCGGGGTGCGTCGCCTCGAAAGACGTTATCGCAGGTCGTGCCCACGCCCGTTTAGCGCCCACCCACTTGGGCTGGCTCGATGGAAATGTGCTGTTCGAGCTGTTTTGGGGTCTAGCTTAGGCCGCTCGGGTAGAATTACCGCAATATATACGCTGCTGTGAGCAGGAGGTTGCCGCGCATGGCGACGATGAACGAAAAAGATTACTACGAGATTTTGGGTGTCTCCAAGGACGCCACCTCGCGTGATATACAGAAGGCCTTCCAGCAAAAGGCCCGCAAGCTCCATCCGGACGTCAACAAAGAACCTGATGCCGAGGAAAAGTTTAAAGAGGTTTCCGAGGCCTACGCCGTGCTTTCGGACGAGCAGAAGCGTGCGCGCTACGACGCCATGCGCTCGGGCAACCCCTTCGCCGGCGCTCCTACGGCTTCGCCCTATGGCGGCGGCTACGCCGGCAGCGCAGGCTATGGCAATCCCTTTGAGGGCGGCTTTCCCTTTGGTGGCGCCTGGGGCCAGCCGCGTCGCGGGCAGGCTGCCTATAATCCCGAGAACGGCGCCAACGTGGTCGTCGATATCAAGCTCGACGCTAAGGAGGCCAAGGGCGGTGCCCGCAAGACCGTCCGCTATACGCGCTTCGATACCTGTGGCCACTGTGGCGGCTCGGGTTCTGTTTCGTCCGAGCATGCACATACCTGTCCGAGCTGCGGTGGTCGCGGCCACATCGATGTCGACCTGTCCTTCCTGTTCGGTGCCGGCACGTTTCAGTCGGTCTGCCCCGAGTGCGGCGGTTCCGGTAAGGTCGTCGCCGACCCCTGCCCCGATTGCGGCGGCAGCGGCCGTGTCCGTGTGACCTCCGAGCAGACGATTGAGTTTCCTGCCGGTACGCACGATGGCGACGAGGTCCGCATTGGCGGCATGGGTCACGCCGGCACCAACGGTGCCTCGGGTGGCGATCTGGTCGGCCGCGCTCATGTCGAGGCCGAGCGTCTGGAGGGCAAGGCCCGTACCGGTTTTTACCTGATGGGCATCGTGGCGCCGTTTTTGGTGCTGTCGGCCATCTCGGGCGTGTTCTCGGCCTTTGCCGTGATGTGCTTTATTCCGTTTGCCATGGGCCTGTTCATGGTGGTCTCGGACGGCGTGCTGCACCGCAGCCTGCTGTGGTGGAAGCGCGGCGCGATGCAGTTTGCCAACGGTTTTGCCAACGGATTTATGTTTGCGCTCGTGTCGGTTTGGTTTGCGAGCTGCTCGCAACGTGCCATGCTTTCGCCCTACGCAATGCAATAACATCAACCCCTCTGTTTGCGGCCGGCCCAGCTTGGGTATAGGACGCACTGTGACAATAATGAAAGTCGGAAGGATTCGGTCGTGTCGGAAAATAGGGATTACTACGAGGTACTTGGCGTCGACAAGGATGCCGACGCGCGGACGATTAAGCGCGCGTTTCTAAAGAAGGCCCGTACCGTACACCCGGACGTTTCGGACGACCCCGAGGCCGAGGCCAAGTTCAAAGAGCTCAACGAGGCGTATTCCGTTCTTTCCGACGAGCAGAAGCGTGCTAACTACGACCGTTACGGCACCGCGGACGGCCCCGGTGGCTCTGGCTATGTCGACATCAACGATATCTTTGGTGGCATGGGCATGGACGACCTCTTCTCGTCGTTCTTTGGCGGCGGTGCCGGCGGTGGCGCCCGAAATCGCCGTGAGCGTCGTCGCGGCCGCGATATGGCCATCTCCCTTTCGGTGACCCTTGAGGAGGCGGCACTCGGTTGCAAAAAGACGATCAGCTATGACCGCCTTGCCCCCTGCGAGGATTGCAACGGCACCGGTAGGGCCGAGGGCGCACAGGAAAAGCAGTGCAGCCGCTGCCACGGCACGGGCTATGTGACGACGGTCCAGCGTTCTTTCCTGGGCCAGGTTCAGTCCTCTTCGCCCTGTCCCGACTGCCACGGCGAAGGCACGGTCATCGACCATCCCTGCGAGACCTGTGACGGTCAGGGCCGCACGCCTTCGCACGAAAAGATCGATATCGATATTCCCGCCGGCGTTTCGACCGGTCGCCAGCTGCGCGTGAGCGGTTTTGGCGAGGCCGGCCTTCGCGGCGAGCCGTCGGGCGACCTGATCGTCAACGTGCGCGTCGCCGACCACGAGCGTTTTAAGCGCAACGGCGACGACCTGTACCTCGTGAGCGATATCTCGATTGCGCAGGCTGCGCTCGGATGCGAGATCGAGGTCGAGGGCATTATGCCTGACGAGGTCGTCAAGGTGTGCGTCCCCGCTGGCGCCCAGTACGGCGACACCGTGAGCGTCAACAATTACGGCATGCCGCGTATCGGCGGTGGCGGTTCGCGCGGTCGTCTGATCGTGCAGCTGCGTGTGGTCGTCCCCACGAACCTTTCCAATAAGCAGCGCGAGCTGCTTCGCGCCTTTGCCGACGAGATGGGCGATGACGTCGCATCCGGTAAGAAGTCGGTGACCGACCGTATCAAGAGTGCCCTCGACGACATCCTCGATTAAGGAGCCCGCGTGCTCGCACCTCATATCTCTGTCGTCAACCTCGGCTGCCGTGTCAACCGGGTTGAGTCCGACCGTATCACTGCCGATCTAATGCGCCTGGGCTTTGCGATGGTGGAGCCTCAGGATGCTGAGCTGATCGTCATTAACACCTGTGCCGTTACGGGCGAGGCCGAGGCCAAGACCCGTAAGGCCGTTCGCCATGCGCTGGCCTATCCAAACGAGCCCTATGTGGTCGTGACCGGATGCGTGGTCAATCTGCATCCCGAGGAGCTGCTGGAGCTCTCGGACCGCGTGATCGCCGAGCCGTCCAAGATCGATGTCGCCGAACGCGTCTGTGAGGTGCTGGGCGTTGAGTCCGATGACGTTCCCGCCTGCAGCGACGGCGAGGTTGTCGACGCGCTCGGTCGCTCGCGTCTGGGCGTGAAGATCCAGGACGGCTGCAACCATCGTTGCACCTATTGCATTGTGTGGAAGGCCCGCGGCCCCGAGCGCTCCGTGCCGGTCGAGTCCGTGCTCGAGCAAGTTCGCGAGGCACAGGAGGCCGGCGTGCCCGAGGTGGTGCTGACGGGTGTGAACCTGGGCGCCTACGATGGCAAGAGCGCGACTGATGAACACGTCGAGATCGATGAGCTGCTCGAGGCGATCATGGAGCGCACGTCCATTCCGCATGTGCGCATTTCCTCGGTCGAGCCCATGGATATCTCCGAGTCCCTGCTTAAGGTCATGGCGCGCTATCCGAAGCGCATCGCCCCGTTTTTACACCTGCCCGTGCAGTCCGGCTGCACCAGGACACTGCATCGCATGGGCCGTCCCTATAGCGCCGAGGCCTTCGAGGAAACGGTGCGCATGATTCGCACCAACTTGCCTCAGGTGTCCCTTTCGTGCGATGTCATCGTCGGTTTTCCCGGTGAGACGGACGAGGAGTTTGAGGAGTCGCTGGCACTGTGCCGCCGTGTGGGCTTTTCGCGTATGCACGTGTTCCGCTACAGCAAGCGTCCCGGTACCCTTGCTGCCGATATGCCCGACCAGGTGCCGCCCGAGGTTATGGCCGAGCGTAGCCGCCGCATGAGGGCCGCGGCGCAGGAACTCGCCATTGCCGACGCTCGCCGTCGCGTGGGAACCGTCGAGCGTGCCGTGCTTGAGTATGGCGACAACCTGACGCTCGGTTCGTTCCATCATGCCCGTCTTGACGATACCTGTGGACTCACAGCCCCGTGCCTGCTCGATGTTGCTATCATCGGAGTCGATGATTCCGGCTTGGTCCATGCACGCAGGGAGGTTCATGGAAGCCTCGAAGATTAGACTTACCGTTCCCGAGGGTATTGACCCCTCGCGCGTTTTGGGCGCCGGCGACGGTGTCCTTCGTGCACTCGAGAGTTTGGTTCGTGCCCATGTGGTCGTCCGTGGCGACAGCATCGCCGTGAGCGGTGACCCGGACGAGGTCGAGCTCGTGGCGCGTTTTTTCGACCATACTTTTCGCGAGGCGGCCGCCGGACGCACGCTGTCTGCCGACGATGTCTCTCGTTGCTTGGCCATCTTGCGCGACGGTGAGCACGAGGCTACGTCGCTTCGCGATGATGTGCTGCTTTCGTATCGCGGTCGTGCCATTCGCCCCAAGACGCTCGGCCAAAAGCGCTACGTGGATGCCATCCGCTCGCATACCATCACGTTTGGCCTTGGTCCCGCCGGTACCGGTAAGACCTATCTGGCCATGGCGCTCGCCGTTGCCGCGCTCAAGCGTCACGAGGTGGGCCGTCTGATCTTGACGCGTCCGGTTGTCGAGGCGGGGGAGAATCTGGGCTTTTTGCCCGGTACCCTCGAGGAAAAGATTGACCCCTACATGCGTCCGCTCTACGACGCCCTTTTTGACATGATGGATCGCGAGCGCACCGATGAGCTCATGGAGCGCGGCGTGATTGAGATCGCCCCGCTTGCCTACATGCGCGGCCGCACGCTGAGCGACGCCTTCGTGGTGCTCGACGAGGCCCAAAATACCACGCCCGAGCAGATGAAGATGTTCCTGACGCGCCTGGGCTTTAACTCCAAGTTTGTGATTACCGGCGACCTGAGTCAGCGCGACCTGGTGGGTCGTCGCGGCGGTCTTGCCGACGTCGAGCAGATTTTAGGCCGTGTCGACGATGTCGCATTTTCGCACCTCGAGCGTGCCGACGTGGTGCGCCATGCCTTGGTGGGGCGTATCGTCGAGGCCTACGATGCTTATGATGATGTGCGCGAGAAACGCGTGCACGACCGAAAGGAGTCCCGTTGAGTGTATTGATCAGCAACGATGCCGAGCTCGATACGCTGCTCGACGCGCAGGAGGTAGAGCACATCTGCGAGGTCGTGCTTGCCGCCGAGGGCGTTGAGCGTGAAGTCGAGATTTCCCTTTCATATGTCGATGATGACGAGATGCACGAGCTCAACCACGAGTGGCGCGGTATCGACCGCACCACCGATGTCCTCTCGTTTGAGTGCGACTCGGCCTTTGACGAGGATATTCCCGCAGACGAGACGCTCGAGCTCGGCGATATCATCCTGGCCCCGCAGGTCATTGCCCGCCAGGCCCCCGGCTTTGGCAATAGCCCTGCCGACGAGTGCCGTCTGATGCTCGTGCATGGCATGCTGCACCTGCTGGGGTATGACCATATTGAGGACGACGAGGCCGAGGTCATGGAGGCCCGCGAGGACGCCATCCTGCGCGATCTGGCGCTTGAGCGCGGTGAGGACCCCAAGCTGGTCCACGTCGGCCCCATCACCAACCACGCCCACGACTAGGAGCCGTCTATGATTCCCGGATCGAACAAGGACCATCCTTCCTTCTTAAAGTCGTTCTCCTACGCCATGGAGGGCTTCGTCACCGCCGTTAAGACCGAGCGCAACATTAAGGTCATGCTCGTGGCGGGCGTTTGTACCGTCGTTGCCGGCTGCATCGTGGGGCTCGACATTGCCGAGTGGGCCACGATTATCATTTGCTGCGGCCTGGTGATTCACGGCGAGCTGTGCAATACCGCCATGGAGGCGATCGTCGACCTGGCGACCCAGGAACTTCATCCGCTGGCAAAGCGTGCGAAGGATATCGCCGCCGCCTCCGTATACGTACTTTCCATCACCGCCGCGATTGTTGGCTTGCTGGTATTTGCCCACGCGCTCGACTTTATTTAGAAAGGGATTTTCATGTCCGACACTATGCAGCCTATCGATGAAACTCTGGACGACGAGTCCCTGGATGCGGTGGATGCCGAAGCGAACGATGCCTATGAGGATGTCGAGGAGTTCGATCCGTTTGAGGGCATGAGCGACGAGGAACTCGACGCCCTGTGCGACGAGGGCGACAGCTTCGCGGGCTTTGGCGACGTTGAGCCCGGTTTCCGCAGCGGCTTCGTGGCGCTGGTCGGCCGCCCCAACGCCGGCAAGTCCACGCTGCTCAACGCCTGCTATGGCAAAAAGGTCGCCATCACCTCGCCGGTGGCCCAGACGACCCGCCGCCGCATGCGCGCCGTCGTCAACCGTCCCGGCTACCAGCTGGTCTTTGTCGATACCCCGGGTATCCACAAGCCCAAGGACGGCCTGGGGTCCGAGCTCAACAAGAGCGCGTTGTTCGAACTGAACGATGTCGACGTCGTCGCGTTTTTGATTGATGCCACCAAACCGATCGGCAGGGGAGACGCCTGGGTTGCCGAGCGCGTCAAGAATGCCCGTTCCAAGAAGGTCCTGGTGCTCACCAAGGCCGATGAGGCCGACCCCGCACAGGTCATGGAGCAGCTTAAGGCCGCCCACGAGCTCATGGAATATGACGACGAGATCGTGACGTCGTCCGTCAAGAACTTCAACGTCGATGCCTTCATCGAGACCGTTGCGCACTTTTTGCCCGAGGGTCCGCGTTGGTTCCCCGAGGGCATGGGTACCGACGCTTCCGATGAGACCCTCGTTGCCGAGTTTGTGCGCGAGAAGGTTTTGCGCCGCACGCGTGATGAGATTCCGCACTCCGTTGGCGTAATCTGCGATGCGCTCGAGCAGACCAAGAAGGTGCTGCGCGTGCACGCCACCATTTACGTCGAGCGCGAGGGCCAAAAGGGCATCATCATCGGCAAGGGCGGCGAGATGATTAAGCATATCGGTATCGACGCCCGTCGCGATCTTGAGCGCATCTTTGGCACGCAGGTCTTTTTGGAGCTGGACGTGAAGGTCAAGGCCGGCTGGCGTGACGACGAGGCCCAGATTCGTCGCTTTGGCTACAACGCCGAGGACTAAGGGCGCGCGGCGCGCATGGCAGGCTCCCGGACATATCGCACGAAGGTGCTCGTCCTCGATAAGACGAAGCTCAAAGAGACGGACCTGATCTTGACGATGCTTGACGAGCGGGGTCGGCAGGTTCGCGCCGTGGCAAAGGGCGCCCGCAAACCCGGTGGGCGCCTGGCGGCGCGCTGCGAGCTGTTCTGTACTGTCGATATGCTGCTCGCGCATGGACGGTCGCTCGATGTGGTTTCCCAGGCCGAGCTTATGGAGGCGCCGCTCGGCGCTACGCCCGATTACGAGACGACCTGCGCCGCAAGCGCAATCGCCGAGGTCGCTCGTGTGTGCTCGTTCGAGGACGCCGAGGACCCGTTTACCTTTGCCATAACGCAGCGAGCGCTTGCCCTGGTGGGCAGCGGGCTCGACACGGCGCATATGGATCTACTTGTGGCGGCATATGTCTTTAAGCTGCTGTCGCACGTTGGCTATCGACCCGATTTTTCGGCCTGCGTGCTGTGCGGAGACCCCATGCTGTCGTATTTTTCGCCCCGGGCGGGCGGGCTCATGTGCGGGTCGTGCGCGTCGAGCGTTCCGGGTGCCGAGCTGGTGTCGACCGGTGAGGTCGCGTGGCTGCGCGCCCTCATGTCCATGACCTTCGATGCACTCATGGCCGAGAGGATCGATCCCCATACCGCTGCCTTTTTATTGGGGCTTTCACATGTTTGGGCTGCGACGCACACCGATCAGCGCCTCCGTGCGATGGAATTCATGTTGGGTCGGTGATGATGCGCAGGCGCGGGCTGCTTGTGGTAACATACCGACCTGTTGGTACCTCGACCTTGGATGCTCGCTCCACCGGCGGCTTCCCAGTCCGAGGCGAATAGCGTCGCCCGCGGGCGACAAGAAACGAAAGGTGAAACAATGACTGTTTCCAAAGAGCGCAAGGCGGAGCTGACTGCCCAGTTCGGTAACACCCCGGTCGACACCGGCAACCCCAAGGTTCAGGTCGCCATCCTGTCCGAGCGCATCAAGGAGCTGACCGAGCACATGAAGTCCCACCAGAAGGACTTCCACACCCGTCGTGGCCTGCTCATGCTCGTCGGCCGTCGTCGTCGTCTTCTCTCCTACATCAAGAAGAACGACATCGTCGAGTACCGTGAGCTCATCAAGGCTCTGGGCATCCGCGACAACATCCAGTAAGGATTTGTACATGCTAAGAGCGTCCTGCGCAGCGGGGCGCTCTTTTTGTGTAAGGGCGCGAACAATCACGCTCTGAAGCGTGGCGGGGGCAGGGGGCCCGCGTCACATGAGAAGCCCGCAGGCAAGGGGCCTGTGGGGTAAAGGAGAACAATGACACTCGTATCCAAGACCTTTGAGCTGTACGGCAAGACCTACACCTTTGAGTCGGGCGAGCTTGCCAAGCAGGCCACCGGCGCGTGCCTGGTCAAGCAGGGCGACACCACGATGCTCGACACCGTGGTCGTCTCCAAGGAGCGCAAGAACTACGACTTCTTCCCGCTGACCGTCGACTTCAATGAGAAGATGTACGCAGCCGGCCGCATCCCGGGTGGTTACCTCAAGCGTGAGGGCCGTCCCAGCGAGAAGGCCACGCTCACCGCACGCATGATCGACCGCCCGATTCGCCCGAGCTTCCCGGACGGCTTCCGCAACGAGGTGCACATCGTCGCCACCTCGCTCGTCGCCGACCAGGTCAACCCCTTCGACGTCATCAACGTCATGGGTGCTTCCCTGGCCATGACGCTCGGCGGCGTGCCCTTCGAGGGCCCGCTTGCCTGCGTGCGCATCGGCCGTAACGTGGAGACCGGCGAGTTTATCGTCAACCCCACCTACGAGGAGCGCGAGAACTCGGATCTGGACCTGGAGCTGGGCGGCTCTGCCGACTATATCTCGATGGTCGAGGCCGGCGCCGAGGAGATCTCCGAGGATGATATGCTCGCCGCCATGAAGTTTGGCCAGGAAGCCCTTGCTGCCTTCTGCCAGGCTCAACACGAGTTCGTCGCCGAGTGGGAGCAGGTCAACGGCCCCATCGTCAAGAAGGAGTACCCGCTCGACCAACCCGTCGAGGAGGTCCAGGAGCGCATCTTCGCTCACTACGACGAGATGGCAGCCGCCCTTCGCGACGCCGACAAGCTCTCCCGTATCGGCAAGGTCGAGGCTCTGAAGGAGTCCATCCGTGCCGAGTTCACCGAGGAGGAGCAGGCCGCTTGGGAGCGCGAGATCCCTGTGGCGCTCAAGAAGCTCGAGAAGAAGGCCATGCGCACCATGGTCGTCGAGACCGGTGAGCGCGTCGACGGCCGTGCCGCCGATGAGATCCGTCCCATCATGGTGAAGGACAACTACCTGCCGCTCGTTCACGGCTCCGGCCTGTTCCAGCGCGGCCAGACCCAGGTGCTCTCCGTCCTGTCGCTCGGCATGCTCAACGAGGGCCAGCGTCTTGATACCATCGAGCCCACCGAGGGCAAGCGCTACATGCACCACTATAACTTCCCGCCGTTCTGCACCGGCGAGACCGGCCGCATGGGCAGCCCCAAGCGCCGCGAGATCGGCCACGGCAACCTTGCCGAGCGCGCCCTGCTCCCGGTGCTCCCCGACGAGAACGAGTTCCCCTACGCCATCCGCGTGGTCTCCGAGGTCATGGAGTCCAACGGCTCCTCTTCGATGGCTTCGACCTGCGGCTCCACGCTCGCCCTTATGGACGGCGGCGTGCCCATTAAGCGCCCGGTCTCCGGTATCGCCATGGGTCTGATCCAGGAGGAGGGCAAGACCGTGGTCCTGTCCGACATCCAGGGTCTCGAGGACTTCCTGGGCGACATGGACTTTAAGGTCACCGGCACCACCGAGGGCATCACCGCCCTGCAGATGGACAACAAGGCCACCGGCCTTACCTTCGACATCCTGGCCCGCGCCCTGCAGCAGGCCAAGGAGGGTCGCGCCTTCATCCTGCAGAAGATGCTCGATGTGATTCCCGAGCCGCGCCACACCACACGCAGCACCGCTCCGCGCATCGTCTCCATCCAGGTTCCTACCGATAAGATTCGCGACGTCATTGGCTCCGGCGGCAAGGTCATCCGCGGTATCCAGGACGAGACCGGCGCTTCGGTCGACATCCAGGAGGACGGCACCGTCTTTGTCGGCGGCACCGGCGAGTCCGTCGACCAGGCCGTCGAGCGCATCAAGCTCATCATCAAGGTTCCCGAGCCGGGCGAGGAGTACACCGGTCGCGTGGTCTCCATCCAGCCCTTCGGCGCCTTCGTCAACCTGCTGCCCGGCAAGGACGGCCTGCTGCACATCTCCCGCGTCGCCAAGGGTCGCGTGGAGAAGGTCGAGGACGTCCTCAATGTGGGCGACGAGGTCAAGGTCGTCGTCATCGAGGTCGACGATCGCGGCAAGATCTCGCTCGATCGTCTCGACAAGCCCGAGGCCCCGGCTCGCTCTGAGGGTTCCTCCGAGGGCGATGGCGAGCACTTCCAGCGCCGTGAGCGTCCGCGTCGCGAGCGCTCCGAGCGCAGCGACCGTCCGCGCCGTCCCGGCGACAACGGAGGCCGCAAACCCCGCCGTCACCACGACGCCGAGTAACAGCCGCATATAAGCAGCTCAACAAGGGCGACTCCGGACAGGGGTCGCCCTTTTGCTATTCCCGGCGGGGTCCGCGGGTAAAGTTTCCTGCTCTACAGTCCTGCTCACGACGGAGGCCACATTAAGTGGCCTCCTGTTCGTGCGGAACTCGCGATAAACTTTACCCGCGGCCCCCACCGGGAATAGCAAAAGGGCTGGTGGGTACCGCTTGCGATTGTGTCAGATAGTCTATTCAGGTTTTCTTATTTTCTGAATTGTCGATAGCCGTGCTCTCGGCATATCCCTAGATAAAACCGACCAAAATAAACCTGTCCTTTTTGGCAGGTCTGGGCCATCGGAGGCCGGGGCGGGTTAAGTTTGTCGCGAGTTCCGCACGCAAAGGAAAGCACTTAATGTGCTTTCCGTCTTGCGCAGGACTGTAGAGCAGCAAACTTAACCCGCCCCGGCCCCCGATGGCCCAGACCGGCGGGATAGACCAGTTCAGATGGGGCTTTGATGCATGGGTGGTCTGTTGGTGGGCAAATGGGTATCATACTGTGGTTATTGCATCGACTCTGCGATGCATTGTTGTACGTTCCCGGCGGTCGGTTTGCCAGAAGCGCCCCGTCGGTTGTTCCAGACCCGTTTCGAAGAAAGGAAACCACACGAACCTATGGCAGCTAAAAAATCATCTCCCTTGAAGATCATTCCGCTCGGCGGCCTTGACGGCATCGGCAAGAACATGACGGTCTTCGAGTGCGGCGACGACATGGTGCTCGTCGACGCCGGCCTCATGTTCCCCGACGACTCCCAGCCCGGTATCGACCTGGTGCTTCCCGACTACACCTATGTCCTGGAGAACGAGGAGAAGCTCCGCGGCATCGTCGTCACCCACGGCCACGAGGACCACACCGGTTCGCTTCCGTACCTGCTGCAGGACCTCAACAACAAGGTGCCCATCTTCTCGAGCAAGCTGACGCTCGGTTTTATCGAGGGTAAGCTCTCCGAGTTCCGCATTCGCGCGCCCAAGTTCCGTGAGGTCAAGGGCGGCAGCCACGTCAATCTCGGTGGCATCTCGCTCGATTTCTTCTCCATGACGCACTCCATCCCCGGCGCTCTGGGCGTGTTCATTCGCACCAATCAGGGCACCGTCATGCACACGGGCGATTTTAAGCTCGACCAGACGCCCATCGATGGCGTCACGCCCGACTATGCCGCCATCAGCCGCTTTGCTAAACAGGGCATCGACCTGCTGCTTTCCGACTCCACCAACGCCACGGTTCCGGGCTTTACCAAGTCCGAGGCCGAAGTCGGCCCCAACCTGCTGCACGCCATCAAGAACGCCCCGGGCCGCGTGTTCGTCGCGTCGTTCTCGAGCCACATCCATCGCCTACAGCAGATTTGCGACGCCGCTCGCAAGTGCGGCCGCAAGGTCGTCGTGACCGGACGCTCCATGCTCACCAACACCCGCGTGGCGCGCGAGCTGGGCTACCTCAACATCGACGATGCCGATATCCTCGATGCCTTCGATATCGATAACCTGCCTGACGATAAGATCGTCGTCATGTGCACCGGTTCGCAGGGCGAGCCGCTGTCGGCCCTGTCCCGCATGGCTAACGGCGAGCACAAGACGCTCTCCATCCACGAGGGCGATACCGTCATCCTCTCGGCAACTCCCGTTCCCGGCAACGAGAAGGCCGTCCAGCAGGTCGTCAACAGCCTGGCCAAGCTCGGCTGCGACGTCTGGGATAAGAATCGCGCACTCGTTCATGTCTCGGGCCACGGCAGCCAGGAGGAGCTCAAGCTTCTGATGGCCATGGCCAAGCCTACCTACTTTATGCCGGTTCACGGCGAAGCCGTGCATCTGCGCGCCCATGCCCAGCTTGCCCGTAAGATGGGCATCAAGGACGATCACATCTTTATCCTCGACAACGGTGACACGCTCGAGATGCGCGGTGGTATCGTAAAGCGCGGTACGCCCGTCGAGTCCGGCGTCGTCTATGTCGACGGTCTGCGCATCGGTGACACCGATCCCATCGTCCTGCGCGATCGCCAAAAGCTCGCCAACGACGGTATGGTCACGGCCGTTGCCATCGTCTCGCTCAAGCACAAGAAGATCGAGGCTATCGAGTTCTCGGGCCGCGGCGTTTCGTTTGCCATCGACGATCAGTTCTCCGAGGATGCCTCCGCAGCCATCATGAAGACGATCGAGAAGGGCAAGTTTAGCTTTACCAGCAGCGGCTCCGATGCCATTCGCAAAGCCGTGCGCGATTCGCTCTCCAACTTTATCTGGAGCCGTACGCGCACTCGCCCGATGATCATCCCGGTCGTCATGGAGGTTTAGTTTGGCGCGCGGATCTGCACAAAACGCCAAAGGCAATAAGGCCAACAACCAACCGGCATCTGCGAAGGGTGCCGGTTCCCATCTGCGTGCCAATAAGGGCCACGAGTCCGAGTTCGATGAGTTCGAGCCCCTGGTCGAGCCTTCGGCCAATCGCGATATCGCCGGCGTGGTCATTGCCGTTTTGGCGATTGCATCCTTCATTGCCGTGATTTCGCCGGCAACGGCGCCCGTGACGGCTGCTGTCGCCGGCTTCTATCACCTCGGCTTTGGCCTGGGCGCTTACGTGCTGCCGATCGTCATCTTGCTGTTCGCCGCCACGCTCTTTTTGGGTGAGGACTCGCCGCTCAACATTCGCTCGGTCGCGGGCGGCGCCGTGGTCTTTGTGGCCATTGTCTCTATCCTGTCGCTGATGGTGCCGGGCACGAGCGATTCGTGTGACCTCATGTTTACGCCGCAGAACCTTTCCGCCTCGGGCGGCTACATTGGCGCCTTTATCGCAAGTACCTTGCAAAACGCCCTGGGTAAACCTATTGCCATGGTTGTCTTGCTGGGCCTTGTCGTCGTTGGCCTGGTCATTATCGGCTTCTCGGTGGGCGGCGTTTTGCGCTCCGCACGCGATCGCGCCGCCGATTTTGCCGAGCGCCGTCGTGCCGATGTCAATGCGAGCCCGTGGGGCGACGAAGAGGCCCTGTCGGTTCCCGGCGTCGCCCGTCCGCACCTGAGCATCCTGCGTCAGAAGGCAACTGACGCCGCCGTGACCACGGTCATGGGTGGCGATGTCGATTCGGTTTTGGATGACGACGAGGACGATGACCCGTTTGTCGATGTGTCCGAGACCGTGGAGGCCGAGCGAGCCAAGACCACGTTGCTGCCGCGCCGCCATACCAAGAAGGGCAAGGCCGTGCCCAAGCTCAACACGAGCGAGCCCGACCCGTCTTGGTCCGATAGCGAAATCGAACTCACCGAGGGCGATGACGAGGACGACGAGGCTCCGCTCGAGACCGCCAAGACAACCTTACTGCCGCGTCGCCGTGCCAAGGCAGGACAGGTCACCGGACAGTTTTCGATGGAAGACGATCCGGACAAGGCTGACGAGTCCGAGCCGCCGTTTGCCGTGAATCCCGTTTCGGCAGCTCCGCAGATCCCTGACTTCCTAAAGCATCCCAAGGTTTCCGATGCCTCCGCCCCCACGGCTTCCGCTGCTTCTGTTGCAGCCGGCGATGGGGGAGCGGACGGTACCAATGCCGATGCCGAGGGCGACCAAGAGGACGGCCTCAAGCTCCCGCCGCTCGAAATCCTGCATGCCAACCCGCAGTCGGCGTCCTCCGCGTCTTCTGACAAGGAGCTGGAACAGACTGCCGAGTCGCTGCAGTCCACCTTGCTTGAGTTTGGCCGTAGCGCCCGCGTCGTCGGCTGGATTGCCGGCCCCACGGTCACGACCTTTAAGCTGCAGCCCGGTGAGGGCGAGCGCGTGAGTAAGATCTCGAGCCTCGAGGACGATATCGCGCTTTCGCTTGCCGCCCAGTCGGTGCGCATTTTTGCGCCGATTCCCGGCACCTCGCTTGTGGGTATCGAGATCCCCAATCGCAAGCGTCAGAACGTCAACCTGGGCGACGTGCTTCCCTATGTGAAGGGCGGTCCGCTCGAGCTTGCCATCGGTCGCGATGCCGAGGGCACGCCGGTTGTCGCCGACCTCGCCAAGATGCCCCATCTGCTGATCGCCGGCACCACCGGTTCGGGTAAGTCGGTCATGATCAACTCCATCATCACGACCTTGCTCATGCGCGCCCTTCCCGAGGACGTTCGCCTTATCATGGTCGACCCCAAGCGCGTCGAGCTTGCGGGCTATAACGGCCTGCCGCATCTCTATGTGCCCGTGGTGACCGAGCCCAAGCAGGCTGCCAGTGCGCTGCAGTGGGCCGTGTCCGAGATGGAGCGTCGCCTGAAGGTCTTCGAGCGCCTCAACGTTCGCAAGATTTCGACCTATAACGAAAAGCAGGCTGCCGGCGAGTTCGAGCATTACGATAACCCGCCGCAAAAGATGCCCTATCTGGTCATCATCATCGACGAGCTTTCGGACCTGATGATGGTAGCCGGCAAGGATGTCGAGGCCTCGATCGTCCGTATCGCCCAGCTGGGCCGTGCCGCCGGTATTCACCTTATCGTGGCTACGCAGCGCCCCAGCTCCAACGTGGTGACGGGCCTTATCAAGGCCAACATCACCAATCGTATTGCCTTTAACGTGGCTACGGGCATCGATTCCCGCGTCATTATCGACCAGATGGGCGCCGAAAAGCTTACTGGTTTGGGCGACATGCTGTTCTCCAAAGTCGACTGGGGTAAGCCCCGCCGTATCCAGGGCTGCTTTGTTTCGGACGACGAGATCAACGAGATCGTCGAGTTCGTTAAGTCGCAAAGCGAGCCCGACTACCATGAGGAGATTCTCTCTGCCGTGGCGCCCGCTTCCATGTCCATGGCTGGTGGCGGCATTGTTCGCACGGGCGTTGCCGAACCGCAAGATGACGACCCGCTTATCTGGGAGGCCGCCCATATTGTGGTGGAATCGCAGCTGGGCTCCACATCTGGGCTGCAACGCCGCCTCAAGGTTGGCTATGCGCGCGCCGGGCGTATTATGGACATGCTGGAAGAAAAGGGTGTCGTCGGCCCGCCCGATGGTTCCAAGCCGCGCGAGGTCCTGCTGGACGAGGAGGGGCTCGCCGCGTTGGAGTCTGTCGACGCCGAGATGGCACGTGAAGATCGTGAGTTTGGAGGATTCTGATGGCTGCACGCTTTGGTGACATGCTGCTCGAGCAGCGTCGCCGGATGGGCCTTTCCATCCAGCAGGTCGCCAACACCATCAAAATCAGGCCGCAGATCATCGAGTTTTTCGAGACCGGTAACTTTGCATCGATGCCTCCGCGCGGCTATGCGCAGGGCATGATTTCGAGCTATGCTCGCTTTTTGGGGCTTAACCCGCGCGAGGTCGTCAACGCTTATTTTGATGACCTCATGGCATATGAACGCGAGACCTCGCAGCAGGGCGGTCGTTTTCAGGATGCTGCCGGCTACGTTAACTCGCGTTCGTCGGTCGATAACGGACGCTTTCTGATGGTTCAGGGTGGTCGCTCGACGCGGTACGGCCAGCGCCCTCCGCAGGCGGGCTATATCACCGAGACGGGCTCCAGCGAGGAGATTCGTTCTCAGCGAGATCGCTTTCGCAGTACGCCCATGCCGGATGATCGTGCGCTTCCCGCCGCTCGCGGGTTGAGTCGCGATCCCCGCGCCGGTTACGGCGACGGTGGCTACTCCGGTCGTGGTTATCGCGGAGTTTCTGCCGGGCGTTCCCACGGTGGATATGCCGACGCCGATACCACGCAGGTGACGCCGCGCCTCCGTTCTCAATCGCAGCCTTACGGGCAACGCTCTTCGGCGCCTCGCTCTGGCCAGCGTGGCTATCAGAACCGTGGCGAGCTTGCGCCGCGTTCGGGTCAGCGCGGCTCGCAGAGCCAAGGCGGATATCGTGGTCGTCCCGATAGCAGTCGCGGCCGTATGCCGCAGGTAAACGGTCGCGGTGGCTCTAATCGCGGACGCGGCGGTGGACGTGCCCCCCAGAACAATGGACTCGATCCGCGCATCATCTACGCCGGCATCGGTGCCGTGGCGCTTTTGTTGATTCTGCTCATCGTGGTCCTCCTGCGTGGCTGCGGCTCTTCTGCACCCGAGTCGACGCCCGAGACGCCCGCGGCCACCAAGACGACGACCAAGAAGTCTTCCAAGACGACCGAATCTGTTGACGAGGATGAAGGCATCGACGAGGCGACGGATTCTGCCGATTCCGATGCCGCCAAGGCGAACGCGAAAAAGAAAGAGGACGAGGTTATCAAGGTCAAGGTCTCCGTTGCCAAGGGCAAGACCGCCTGGATCGAGGTCAAGGTCGACGGTAAATCGGTCTTTGGCGCCCAGGCAACCGGTCCCTTTGAGCAGGAGTACACGCCCGAGTCCTCGATCGAGATCACCACGTCCAAGCCCTCCGATGTCACGGTTACCAAGAACGGTGAAAAGGTTCGCTACGACACCAAGACATCGGGCGTGGCGCGCGTGACCATTACCGTTCCCAAGAAGGAGACCACTGACTCCGAAGACGGTGAGAGTGCCGACGGCACCGATACCGCCGACGGCACCGACGCCCAGTCTACCGACGGCACCGACGCCCAATCTACCGACGGTACCGACACGGCATCCGACGGCCAGACTGCAAACGATTCAGATGACTATTCGTACGACAGCTACTAAGGCTCCCCGTACCGAAAGGAAGAACCATGGCTAAAGATTCCAGCTTCGACGTTGTGTCCGAGGTCAATATGCAGGAGGTCGATAACGCCTTCCAACAGACCACCCGCGAGATCTCTCAGCGCTATGACCTCAAGGACTCCGGCGCCACCATCGAGCTTTCGAAGGGCGACAAGCTCTTTACGATCAATGCCCCGGCCGATTTTGTCTCCAAGCAGATCATTGACGTGCTGAGCTCTAAGCTCATCAAGCGCGGCATCGATCTTAAGGCTGTCTCTTGGGACGCGTCGCAGGCGGCTTCGGGCGGTACCGTGCGCGTGCTCGGCCATATCGTCGAGGGCATTGACCAGGCGACCGCCAAGAAGATCAATAAGGACATCAAGGATCAAAAGCTCAAGGTCAAGGTGACCATCGAGGCCGATAAACTGCGCGTTACCTCGGCCTCTAAGGATGCGCTTCAGACGGTGATCCAGTTCCTGCGCGACCAGGACTACGGCCAGCCGCTGCAGTTCACCAACTACCGCTAATAACATTCGAAAGGACCGCTCTCCAACATGGATACACCTTTGGGCTCCGTGCTCTACATCACCCTCGGGTGCGCTAAGAACGAGGTTGACACCGACCGCATGCGTTCTCTTTTGACCGCTGCGGGCTACGAGGAGGCATTCGACCCGCAGGATGCCGATATCGCCATCGTCAATACATGCTCGTTCCTCGCCTCCGCAACGTCCGAGAGCATCGAGACCACGCTCGAGCTCGCCAATGAGGTGCAGGACGGCGTTCGCGCCTGCCCCATCGTCATGTGCGGCTGTGTGCCGTCGCGCTATGGCGATGACCTGCCTGACGAGCTGCCTGAGGTCGCTGCCTTTGTGAAGGCCGACGAGGAGGACGGCATCGTGGCGGTCATCGATGGCGTGCTGGGTTTCGAACGTGAGATCGCGGCCTATATCCCGCAGGTCAAGCGTACCGTCGAGGGCGCTGTTGCCTACGTCAAGATTTCCGATGGCTGCAATCGTTTTTGCAGCTTCTGCATGATCCCCTACATTCGCGGTCGCTATCATTCGCGCAATGCCGAGAGCATTATCTCCGAGGTGCGCGACCTGGTTGCCGGCGGTGTGCGCGAGATCGTGCTGATCGGCCAGGACACGGGCATTTGGGGCACCGACTTTGCCGACGAGGACTTCGCCGAGGGCTCGCCGCGCAATCTGGCGCAGCTGCTGCGTGCCGTCGCCGAGGCTGTGCGCCCGCATAACGTCTGGGTCCGCGTGCTCTATCTGCAGCCCGAGGGCATGACCGACGAGCTTATCGAGACGATTCGCGATACGCCCGAGGTACTGCCCTATATCGATATCCCCGTACAGCACTGCGATGCGCGCATCCTCAAGGCCATGCGTCGCTCCGGTTCGCGCCAGGAGCTCGAGGATCTGTTCCGCGACCTTCGCGAGCGCATCCCCGGTATTGTGATTCGCTCCACGGCCATGGTCGGCTTCCCGACCGAGACCGACGACGAGTTTCGCGATCTTATCGACTTTATGGACACCGTCGGCTTTGACTACACGAGCGTCTTTGCCTACTCGCGTGAGGAGGGCAGCCTGGCCGCCAAGATGGAGGGCCAGGTCGATGAGGAGGTCAAGCTCGAGCGTGCCCAGGAGGCCATGGATCTGGCCGAGTCGCTCGGTTTTGCCGCCACGGCGGCCCATGTGGGCGAGCGCGCACAGGTGATCGTCGATGGCATCGAAGAGACTGAGGACGGCGCCGAGCTGATCGGTCACGCCTGGTTCCAGGCGCCCGATTCCGATGGCGCGGTGCATCTGGACGCCAGCGAGGCGTCCGTGGGCGATATTCTGACCGTCGAGTTTACCGATAGCTTCTGCTATGAGCTTATCGGTCATGTTGTGGAGTAGGAGAGCGTCGTGGCAAACGAGAGCAATAAGGAACTGACGAGTGTTTGGACGCCCGCCAACATCGTGACGTGCGTTCGCATCGTCTTTATCCCGGTGTTCATGATCGTCTCGGCCCTGTCTCACGCATGCGTTGCCGGTACGGACTGGAGCACCTTCGACGGCCCGCTCGCCGCCGCTGCCTTCATTTTGTATGTGATCCTGTCGTGCACCGATAAGGTCGACGGCTATCTGGCGCGCTCGCGCAACGAGATCACCGATTTCGGCAAGTTCTTGGACCCCATCGCCGACAAGCTGCTGGTGTTCTCGGCCCTGCTGCTGTTCCTGGATTTTGGCGCGGTGACCGTGTGGTCCGTGTTCATTATCCTGTTTCGTGAGCTGTTGGTGAGCGCCCTTCGTATGGTCGCAAGTGCTGCCGGTGTGGTCGTTGCCGCCGATAAGCTCGGCAAGTACAAGACGGCGACCACGATGGTCTCCATCTGCGGCTATCTGTGCGTCTTTGCGATGGCCGGTCTTCAGCTGGGGCCGGTGTCGCTGCTGCTCGGTGTCTATTCGGTGTCGCGCTTCCTGTACGTCATCGCCGTGATTTTGACCATTGTCTCGGGTGCCCAGTACTTCTGGAACTGCCGTAAGATCGTCTTTTCGGTCTAGGTCCTGGTGGGTATGACGGAGTCTTATTTGCAGATCGCCGCAAACAACGAGGACTTGGCGCGCGATCTTGTCGAGCACGCGAGTGCCCGTGGTGTGACGGTGTCGACGGCGGAGTCGCTGACGGCGGGCATGATCGCCTCGACGATTGCCGATATCCCGGGTGCCTCGGCGGTGCTTCGTGGCGGTGCGGTGACCTACTGCGATGAGATCAAACATCGCGTGCTCGGCGTCGAGCAGGAAACGCTCGATCGGTTTAGTGCCGTGTCGCATCAGACGGCGCGCGAGATGGCCGCGGGCTCGCTTGAACTCTATCAGAGCGATATTGCCGTAAGCGCAACGGGCTACGCTGGGCCCGGTGGCGGCACCGAGCAAGACCCTGCCGGCACGTTCTATATTGGCTGGGCGTATCGTGCGGCCGATGGGGGAGCGCCGGTTGTCGAGTCTGCACGTTGCCATTATGAGGGCGATCGGTCGTGCGTTCGGGCCTATGCGGTCGCGGAGGCTTTGGAGTGCATTGTCCGCGTGCTCAATTCTATGGAATAGACGTGGTTTAAGGGGCCTTAGGGCCCCTTAATTGTGGAGATAGGGACCTTTGACGGTATTGGTGTTTGCGCTGGTATATGGCCTAAATTTGTTCGAGCGGTCGTATTTGTGATTGGCACGGTCAAGCGTTTGGTCGGTGATTGGTCGGCGTTTGGTCGGGTTTTGGAATGTACGGGTGCATATGATGAATCTGAACGGTTGACCACGAACAGCCGTTCGTTTATTATCGTTTCAGGTTGTTAAGAGGAGGGCTATTCATGGCCAAGAATTCAGGTCCCGTACGTACCGTTCATGCACGCACGACGGGTAAAGAGCGCGATGAGATGATCGCCACCACCAAGGCCGAGATCGAGAAGAAGTTCGGCCAGGGCTCTATCATGAGGTATGGCGACGGCGGTCCCGAGCTCGAGGTCGAGGCTATTCCGACGGGCTCTCTGGCGCTCGATGCCGCCTTGGGTATCGGCGGCGTGCCGCGCGGCCGTATCGTCGAGATTTATGGCCCCGAGTCCTCCGGTAAGACGACGCTTTCGCTCGAGATCCTTGCAGAAGCACAGGCCATGGGCGGCGTCGTTGCATTTATCGATGCCGAGCACGCGCTTGATCCCACCTATGCCGCGCGCATCGGTGTTGATATCGATGAGGTCCTCATTTCCCAGCCCGATACGGGCGAGCAGGCGCTCGAGATCGTCGATATGCTTGTGCGCTCAGGTGCCATCGACGCCATCGTCGTCGACTCTGTTGCCGCCTTGACTCCACGTGCCGAGATCGAGGGCGAGATCGGTGACACGACGGTGGGTCTGCAGGCTCGCTTGATGAGCCAGGCACTCCGCAAGCTCGCCGGCTCGCTTGCCAAGTCCAACACGACCTGCATCTTCATTAACCAGCTGCGCGAGAAGATCGGCGTCATGTTCGGCAACCCCGAGACCACCACGGGAGGCCGCGCGCTCAAGTTCTTCTCTTCCGTGCGAATCGATATTCGCAAAATCGATACCATCAAGCTCAAGGACGAGGTTATCGGCAATCGCGTTCGTGCCAAGGTCGTTAAGAACAAGGTGGCGGCTCCGTTCCGTTCGGCCGAGTTTGACATCATGTACGGCACCGGCATCTCCAAAGAGGGCTCGATTCTGGATATGGCCGTCGAGTGCGGCATCTGTAAAAAGATGGGGTCCTGGTTTGCCTATGGCGAGGACAAGCTCGGCAACGGTCGCGAGGCCGCCAAGACGTTCCTGCGCGAGCATCCCGATTGCGCTGACGAGATCGAGCACAAGGTTCGCCTTGCCTGCGGCCTTGAGTATGACGACGATGCCCCCTCCGAGGTTGAGTTGACCGACCAGCCCGCCCCCGAGGAGTTTGATGAGCTGTACGCCATCGATGGCTCCGCAATGCTCGACGATGACGACGAGTAGCGGATGCCGACATGTCGTATACGGTGACCGAGGCTACGGTCGTCTTTCCCGATAAGAAAGCGGCCTCCTCGTTCTCGAGCGGTTATGCGTCTAAAAAGCCCTGCGCGCATATCGATTGCGATCTTGAGGGCGGTTACGAACGTTCCATTTGGATTCCCGTGCGCGTGGCGCGCCTGTACGTTAAGAACCGCCCCGATCTTCCCTGTGCTTGGGATGACTTTCGCGAGGCGGTGCAGCTTATCGAACGCAAATGTGCACTCACCATGGTGACCGAGATGCTTTCGCGTCGCGATCATGCCACGGGCGAGGTACGGGATAAGTTGGCTCGCTATGGCTTTCGACAGCCTGCGATCGATTTTGCCGTTGCTCGAGCGACTGAGTATCGATTTTTGGACGAGAACCGTTTTTGCTCGTACTTTATCGAAGAGCGCAAACGTCGCGGCTGGGGACAGCGCAAGATCGAGGTTGAGCTCAAGCGTCGTCATGTCGTGCTTGACGATATCCCCGGCTATCCCGAGGCGTATTTTACCGTGGATGACGACTTGACTCGTGCATCGGCCTTGCTCGCTAAACGTCGCATTCCCGAGGCGCGTGCATTCGAAAAGCTCGTCAGGTTTTTGATGGGTAAAGGCTTCTCGTATCGCATCGCCGCCGATGCCGTTAAGGCACGTCTCGATGCCTTAAGCGAGGAGTGTGCCGTGTAAACGTGCACGTGTTACGCCCTTGCCGTTCACCGCTCGATTGGCGCCGTGCCGGGTGCGTTTATTTGACAGTTGTTGCGGTTCAACGTAGGATAAATACCGTCATTTGCTTTGTGATATGTGCTCATCTGTGATGAGTTTGTTTATATGTTTATCTGTATCCGACCCGCATAAGCTGCGCCCATATTACTCAAATGTCGCGAGCCGTTCGTAAGGACGGTTCGCTTTGCTGTGTAACGAATCCATAAAAAGGAGTGAGCATGCCTATCATTGCAGCGCTCGTTGGCCTCGTTTTGGGTGCCATCGCCGCCATTGCCTACATGCGCACCGCCAAGCAGGGTAGTCTTCACGAGGCCGACGAAAAGATCCAGTCGGCACACGCGCAGGCAGAGTCCCTGATCGGTGATGCAAAGCGTCAGGCCGAGACCCTCAAAAAAGAGGCTCTGCTCGAGGCCAAGGAAGAGATCATCAAGAACAAGCAGGCCGCCGAGGCCGAGGACAAGCAGCGTAAGAGCGAGATTCGCACGCTCGAAAATCGTGTGATGCAGCGCGAGGAATCGCTCGATCGTCGCAACGATGCGCTCGATAAGCGCGAGCATCAGCTGTCCAGCCAGGCCGGTCAGGTCGAGAAGCGCTCTCGCGAGCTTGAGGAGCTCTGCGCCAGGCAGACCTCAGAGCTCGAGCGTATTGCCGACCTTACGCGTGAGGATGCTCACAAGGAGTTGCTCGACAAGGTCCGTGGTGAGGTTACCCACGAGGCGGCCACCATCATCCGCGAGTCCGAGCAGCAGGTCCGCGCCGAGTGCCATAAGACCGCCCAGGAGATTCTCTCCCTGGCGATTCAGCGTTGCGCCGCCGACCATACCGCCGAGGTCACCGTCACTTCCGTTCATATTCCCTCCGATGACCTCAAGGGTCGCATTATCGGTCGCGAGGGTCGCAACATCCGCACCTTTGAGCAGGTGTCCGGCGTCAACCTCGTGATTGACGACACTCCCGAGACCGTCGTACTCTCGAGCTTCGATCCGGTCCGTCGTGAGACTGCCCGCGTGGCGCTTGAGAACCTCATTGCAGACGGCCGCATTCACCCCGCCCGCATCGAGGAGATGTATCACAAGGCCGCCGACTTGGTTCAGCAGCGTGTGCGCGAGGCCGGCGAGCAGGCCGCCTTCGATACCGGTATCCACGACCTGCATCCCGAGATCGTCAAGACCCTGGGTGCTCTTCGCTACCGCACTTCGTTTGGCCAGAACGTTCTGCAGCACTCGCTTGAGGTCTCCGACCTGTGCGGCGTTATGGCCTCCGAGCTTGGTCTGGATGTTGTGACCGCCAAGCGCGCCGGTCTTCTGCACGACCTGGGCAAGGCCATCGACCACGACGTTGAGGGACCGCATGCTGTCATTGGCGCCGAGCTTGCCCGCCGTTATGGCGAGAAGCCCGTTATCGTCCACGCGATCGAAGCCCATCATGCCGATGTCGACCCCAACACGGTGCTCGACGTTCTGGTCCAGGCTGCCGATGCCGTTTCTGCTTCTCGTCCCGGTGCCCGCCGCGAGTCGGCCGAGAACTACATCAAGCGTCTTGAGAAGCTCGAGGAGATTGCCAACTCTCACGACGGCGTCGAGCGTACCTATGCCATGCAGGCCGGTCGCGAGGTTCATGTCATGGTTCAGCCTGACAAGATCTCCGATGCCCAGTCCACGGTGCTTGCGCACGATATCGCCCATCAGATCGAGGAAGAGATGGAGTATCCCGGTCAGGTTCGCGTTGTCGTGATTCGCGAGAGTCGTGCCGTCGATATCGCTAAATAACATGAACGACGCGAACGAGCTCATCTCATTTATCGCGTCGATGTCGGGGGAGGGCAACCTTCGCGTCGAGGAAAACCTTGGCGAGGGGTATGTCCGCCTCCGCGTTTCGGAGGCCGAGCGCCGTCAGGCCAAGCATGACATTCAGCATGTAGAGGACATTGTCATCGAGATGCTGCGTAATGCTCGCGATGCCGGAGCCGATAAGGTCTATCTTGCCACGACCAAGGAGGAGGGTGTTCGCACCCTCCTCTTCCTGGATAACGGTTCTGGTGTGCCGCAGGATATGCAGGAGCGTATCTTCGATGCTCGTGTCACTTCCAAGCTCGAGAGCATGAAAATGGACCGTTGGGGTGTTCACGGTCGTGGTATGGCGCTGTTCTCTATCAAGCAGAACACGGATGAGGCGCGCGTTGTTTCATCGGGCGTCGATTTGGGCTCTTCGTTTAAGGTGCGCGTTGCCACCGAACGCTTGGGTGAGCGCGCCGACCAGTCGAGCTGGCCTCAGGCGGTTAAAGACGAAGACGGTCGCTATGTATGTGCTCGCGGCCCCCACAACATTATTCGCGCGGCCTGTGAGTTTGCCCTTGAGGAGCTGCGTTGCTGCGATGTGTATCTGGGCTCTCCGTCCGAGATCGCTGCGACCCTGTACGCTCAGGCTTCGAGTCGTCTCGATACGTCGCGCCTGCTCTTTATCGATGACGAGTGCGAGCTTCCAGTTATCGATCGCTTGGGCCTTGCCTCGGATGCCGAGGACTTTATCCGGATCTGCTCCGGTCTGGGCCTTGAGATGTCCGAGCGCACTGCCCACCGTATTCTGTCGGGTCAGATTAAGCCCGTTCGCGGCGTGACTGCGCGTCTGCTGCGCGAGCGCGACTCCACCTCTCATGCGCCGGCTCCCATCGATCTTGCCAAGGACCGTCGAGGCCTTCGTATCGCCAAGGATGATATGGCGCAGTTTTCGCGTGCGGTCGAGCGTGACTTTAACGACCTTGCCGCCCGGTATTACCTCAATCTATGCGGCGACCCTAAGATTCGCGTTTCGCGTGATCGCATCACGGTGACGTTCGATCTTGCCAAAGAGGAATAAAATCTTTACCGAGTCCGCTCGGTACGATACAGTTATTGCAGTTAAAACGTACTTTTAAACGCAGGAGTTTCTTCATGGATTGCCTGAAGGTATCAAGCAAATCATCGCCCGCGTCCGTAGCCGGCGCCATTGCCGGCATGGTCAAAGATGGCGTCCCCGTCAACATTCAATGCGTCGGCGCCGGTGCCGTCAACCAGGCCATCAAGGCCGTCGCCATTGCGCGCGGCTTTCTGATTCCGACCGGCTTTGATGTCTCCTGCGCGCCGGTGTTCTCCGACATCCTCATTAACGGGGAGTCGCGCACGGCAATCCGTCTCTCTATCTACGTTCACCAGATTAATCGGGCTGCCATGGATAACGTCGTCATGGACGACGTTAAGCCTGTTGCGTAAACAAGCCATTTGCACGCTTGTAGCACCTATGCGCCCCGTCGACACCATCGTTAGGATGTAAGCTCATGGACCAGCGTTCCGTACGCGATATTCTTGCCGGTAAAACCTACTTTATACGCACATTCGGCTGCCAGATGAACCAGCACGACTCTGAGCGCGTGAGCGGTTTGCTCGATTCGTATGGCTGTCTTATGGCGCTCGATCCGGAGCATGCCGATATTGTCGTGTTCATGACGTGCTGTGTGCGCGAGGCTGCCGATACGCGCCTGTATGGTCAGTGCAATTCCTGCAAGAGCCTTCCTCCTTCGCCTTCGGGTAAGCGTGTTGTCGCCGTGGGCGGCTGCATCGCCCAGCGCGATGGTGAGGGCTTGCTCACCAACGTCGATAACGTCAACGTCATTTTCGGCACCCATTCTATTGCGCACGTGGCTGAGCTTATCGCCGAGGCGTTTTTGGATGGTAAGCGCCATATCCGTACGAATGAGCATGAGGATACCGACGCCATGAGTATGCCGTGGCATCGCGAGACGCAGTATCACGCCTGGGTGCCCATCATGACGGGCTGCAACAATTTCTGTACGTACTGCATCGTGCCGTACGTCCGTGGTCGTGAGAAGAGCCGTCCCTTCGAGGAGATTGTCGACGAGGTGACCGGGCTCGTGCGTCAGGGCGTGCGCGAGATTACGCTTCTGGGCCAAAACGTTAACTCCTACGGTCGCGATCTCTTTGGCAAGCCGCGCTTTGCCGATCTGCTGCGCGCGGTGGGCGATACGGGCGTCGAGCGCATCTTCTTTACCTCTTCGCATCCTAAGGATCTGCTGCCCGAGACCATTGATGCTATGGCCGAGACACCTGCCGTCATGCCGCAGCTTCACTTGGCCGTTCAGTCGGGCTCCACGCGCATTCTTAAAGAGATGAATCGTCGGTACACGCGCGAGGATTATCTGGGCCTGGTCGATCGTATTCGTAACCGTATGCCCGATATTGCGCTTTCGACCGACATCATTGTGGGCTTCCCGGGCGAGACTGAGGAAGACTTTGAACAGACGCTCTCGCTTGCCGAGACAGTGCGCTATGCCCAGGCCTACACGTTTATTTACTCCAAGCGCGCCGGTACCCCGGCAGCTGAGATTTATGATCCCACCCCGCATGAGGTTATCCTTGAGCGCTTTAACCGTCTGGTCAAGGTTATCGAGACGACGGCGCACGAGTATAACCAGGGCGAGCTTCACACCGTGGTGCCTGCACTTATTGAGGGCACGAGCAAGAAGAACGACGCTGTCCTTCTGGGCAAGAGCCCCAAGAACCAGACGGTGCATGCGCCGATTCCTGCTGGCTATAGCATCGATCAACTCATCGGCAAAATCGTCGATGTTGATATTGATGTCGCCAAGACGTGGTATCTGTCTGGCTCCGTCGTGGGCGAGCCCCGCTAATGATCTCTCCTGGTGCAAGCCTTTCTGCCGTAGCGATCGTCGGTCCGACGGCGGTCGGCAAGAGCGATGTTGCCGACCGTCTGGCTGCTCGCCTGTCGTCTGAAGTGTTGTCTTGTGACGCGATGCAAATCTATCGTGGTATGGACATCGGTACGGCCAAGATGATGCCCGAGGAGTGCTCGGCACCGTTGCGCCTTGTCGATATCGTGAATCCGGGCGTCGCGTATTCTGCCGCGCTCTACCAGTCGGACGCCCGAGCATATGTCGAGCGTTTGCTTGGTGAGCAACGTCTTCCGGTCTTTTGCGGCGGTACGGGCCTGTATCTCAAGGCCGCACTCGATGAAATGGATTTTCCTTCGGGAGAACTCGAGGACGAACGCCGCGCGGGCTATCAGGAACTTGCCGATCGCATTGGAGAGGAAGCATTGCATGCCCTGCTTGCCGAGCGCGACCCCGAATCGGCTGCCGTGATTCATCCCCATAACGTGCGTCGTGTGATTCGTGCGCTCGAGATGCACGATGACGGCGTGTCGTATGCCCAGCAGAAGTCGAATTTCAGTGTTCCGCGCGAGCGTTTTCATGCCTTGTGGTTTGGTCTGACGCGTAGCCGTGAAGTGCTCTATGAGCGCATTAACCTGCGTGTCGACCTTATGTTTGAGCAGGGGCTGGTTGATGAGGTCCGAGGTCTTATGGACCAGGGCCTGGGCGACGCACTCACGTCGATGCAGGCAATTGGTTACAAAGAGATTATTGATTCCTTGCGTGGCGCTATTACCATGGATGAGGCCCGTGAGCTTATCAAGATGCGCTCACGTCGCTATGCAAAGCGCCAGCTTTCCTGGTTTAAGCGCGACCATCGCATTGTGTGGTTCGATATGGATGAGTTTACGATCGATGAGGTCGTCGATGATATCTACCGTCGCATCGAGGCTGCCTAATGGCTCGTTTCCCTTTGGTCCCCACGGCGCCTGAACCCGAGCGCGCCATCTTGGTTGGTGTTGAGTGGCGCGATAACGCCTGGCCGCTCGACCGTTCGCTCGATGAGCTTGAGCGCTTGGCCCACACTGCTGGAGCCCAATGCGTGGCACGCTTGTCGCAGCGCCTGGTCAAGCCCTATCCCAAATCGTTTATCGGCTCCGGCAAGGTCGAGGAGCTGTGCGGTTTGGTTCATCGCATGGATGCGGATGTTGTTATCTTCGACGACGACCTGACGCCCTCACAGCAGTCCTATCTTGAGAAAGCCGTGGGCGAACCGTTTAAGATTATTGACCGTACGGCGTTGATTTTGGATATCTTTGGTCTGCATGCCCAGACTCGTGAGGGTCGCTTGCAGGTGCAGCTAGCACAGCTGCAGTACCTGCTACCTCGTCTGCGAGGTATGTGGAGCCATCTTGCCAAGGAACAGACGCGTGGCGGTATTGGCTCGCGCTTTGGCCAGGGCGAAAGCCAGCTCGAGGTTGACCGTCGCCTGATTCGCAACAAGATCGCCGCGCTTCGACGCGAACTGAAACAGGTTGAACAACGTCGCGATGTGCAATCGAAAAGTCGTATTGAATCGCCGGCGTTTCGTGTGGCGTTGGCTGGCTACACCAATGCCGGTAAGTCGACGTTGCTTAATCGTTTGACGGGATCCACGGTACTTTCGCAGGATAAGCTGTTTGCCACGCTCGATCCTACAACGCGCTCGTACCGTTTGCCCGGTGGTCGTGGCATGACGATCACCGATACCGTCGGCTTTATTCAAAAGCTGCCCCATGGTCTTGTCGACGCGTTTAAATCTACGCTTTCCGAGGTGCTCGGCGCCGATTTGATTCTTAAAGTTGTAGATGCTTCCGATGAGGATTACGAGCGTCAGCTCGAGGCGGTTGATCGTGTCCTTGACGAGATCGGTGCCGGTGAGCGCTTGACGCTTACCGTGTTCAATAAAATTGATCTGCTCGATAGCGTCGATCGCTTGAGCTTTCGCCGGCGCTATCCCGAGGCGGTGCTGTTCTCGGCTCAGACGGGTGAGGGTCTTGATGACTTAGTCGACCGTATCGCTCGTGAAGCGGCCGCTACAGACGTGTTGCTCTCGGCCGATATTCCGTATCGAGAGGGCGCGTTAATCACGCTCGTGCACGAACAGGGAACTCTTCTGCACGAGGAATATCTTGAGGACGGCGTTCGTATTGTGGTAAAGATTCCGGCCCGTATCGCACCGCGTCTCGAGCGTTACCGAACGGAATAAATCAGCTCCAGTACACCCAAGATAACCGGTTGATGAAGCAGATAGAACGGCAGCGCATGGCGTCCGAGGCTTGCGAGCGCCGGGATGGGATTCACATAGGCCCATGCTGGCGCTTTACGGTTTGCTTTTTGTACCGTGCGGGCGGCAAAGAAGCCTGTGAGGTACATAAATAAGAATGGTATGAGCGGATAGTAATCACCGGAGACGAAGTCTGGACTTGGGAAACCCAGCCAAGCTAGATAGGGGATAGGGTAGACCGCTTTAGGAATGCTCCAGGTACAGGCAAAGAGTATGAGGCAAATCGATATACCCCATACCGCCGGCAACCTATCGAGAGCCGGGCGCGCGAGTGCAACAATGGCTGTGCATGCCGCCATGCAGAAAATGATGCCGAAGTTCACCGAGTCATCGACCGAGACGAGCGTCGTTGCGACCCATACAATTAAAGTGGCAACGGCATATTTGGCGGCACGCTTGATGTTGTTGCGCGAGAGAGTGCACATCCAGCCGGCAATAAACAAAAATACCCAACTGATGCTGGCGCGCCAGATGTCTTGGAAGATGGTCTGGGTAAACCAGGGCATCTTCCAACGGTTGATTTTCAATCTCAACGCAACAGCCTGAACGGGCCCCGCGTTTCCGCAGCTAGCGCAACGCGGGAATAGCTCCCGGCACCTGGCCGTCGCATCGTTTCCGCAGGTGGAGAGGCTATGAAGGCC
>NZ_JBBNLV010000005.1:0-134870 GCF_040092295.1 Collinsella sp. CLA-ER-H9 | reverse complement strand
AGACCATTTCAAATGGTTCGATGTCTGCCCGGATGCGACACATCTGGTGTGTCCATCCTCGCAGTATCCGGTTCTCAAGGTGCACGCCCCGCGGCTGATCCGGTCTCACCGGGCCGCGCGGCAAGGAAATATATTGCCAGACCGGAGGGGCCCCGGGGGCGGGAATCTGGGCGCACACATTTCCTACACAACTGTGCCTTCAACTGACGCTTGCCAGTTGATAGCTACCGCTTGCCGAGCACATCTTTATATAGAGTGGCCCCTTGGCTATAGCCGATATGCGCCCCTGGCCAAAGCGCAGCCGGCATCTAGCAGCTCATCGCGCTCCTCCACCGAAAAGCCCTCGGCGTACACGCGCACCACCGGTTCGGTCCCGCTGGGACGGATCAGCAGCCAGGTGTCATCCTCAAATGCCAGACGTAAGCCGTCCATATGGCTTACGCTCTGCGGCGCCTTGCCGCATATCGACTTGGGATTCACGCCGGGAAGCAGCGTGCGCAACGTCTCGGCATCCTCGGCCTCAAGGCGCAAATCTCGACGTCCGTAACTCGTCTTGCCAAAGCTCGCCTCGAGCTGATCGATAAGCACGCCCAAGGGCGCGCCGGTCTTGGCCATGAGCTCGCACAAAATCAGGCAGGCAAGGATGCCGTCACGCTCGGGCATGTGCGCGGCGATACCGATACCACCGGCCTCTTCACCGCCCACGAGAACGCTGCCCTTCTTCATCTCGGCGGCTATATATTTAAAACCGACGGGCTTGATGACCACGCGGCAGCCGAGCGCCTCGGCAATGCGACGCACAAGCGTGGAGCATGAAAGGTTGACGACGACGCGTCCCTTCAGATTGCGATACTGGACCAAATCGCCCAAAACGAGCGCCATGATCTGATGCGGATGTATATATCTGCCGCGCTCATCAACCGCGCCGATACGATCGGCGTCGCCATCAGTCACCAGACCGGCGCACGCCCCGTCTTCGACAACTGCGCGCTCACAAGCATCCACCCACGGCTCGACCGGGTCGGGGCAGATATCTCCCCTATCGGTCGTCTCGTCGGCGTGAATCTCATGGACTTCGACGCCAAGCTCTCGAAGCAAGTCGGCAAGATATCCCTGCGCAGCTCCGCCCATGGGGTCAACCACCACACGCATATGCGCGGCGCGAATGGCATCCGCGTCGACAAACGATGCCACCGCTCGCATATAGTCGGGAATGATATCTGCCGCGCGGTATTGCCCCTCAAGCCCCAGCGGCTCGGCGGCCATCGTCTCCTCGAGCTCTTCGATGACATCCTGGTTGGCCGTCGAGCCATCACCCATCCGCAGCTTGAGGCATAGATAGCCCTGCGGATGATGTGAGCCCGTCAGCATAAGCGCGCCGCATGCCTCGCCGTCATACGCAGCCGCCCACGTAAGAGCGGGAGTCGGCACCGGTCGAGACACGAGCACGGCATCGAGCCCGTGGGCGGCAATCACGCCCGCCGCGAGCTCGGCGAACTCGCGCGCTTGCGGCCGAGTGTCAAATCCTACATATACCGTTTTACCGGGATTCGTCTTTTGCCATAGCCTGCCGATAGCATCAGTGACACGAGCGACGTTGTTGATAGTAAAGTCTCCGTCGACGCGAGCTCGCCAACCGTCAGTTCCAAAGTGAATTATCGCGCACACGCGCAGACACCTCGCAGTGTTTGGATCATGGTACGCATGAGGTATACCCGCAACGGGCATCCGGCAAGCCGCCGGCACGCTCGTTCACCGTTTAGGCAAAAGCGTCGAGGTGCGCACCGACAACAAAAAAACCGCCCCAGCGGGGGCGGTGATTCGATACTCCCATTTTCGGGTTCTATATATTGAGCGCATCTGCCATAGCGGCTGTCGTAACCGCCGTGGTTCCGCAGCAGCTGCCTACCATTGCGGCGCCCGCCCGCTTCCACTCGACGCATGCGCGAGCGAAGGCTTCGGGGTCCTCATGCCACACGGGACCATCCTGAGTCTGGACCGGATCGCCCACGTTGGGACGCACCGTGACGGGAGTAGTCGCCGATGCAACCATCCTGGGCACCGCCGCGTTCGCGGCCGCAAGCGAACAGCAATTAACACCAACCGAGTTTGCGCCGTGTTTTTCGGCGTACAAAACGGCTGCCTCGATGTTGAGGCCATCGCCCAACAGGTCGCCTTTATCGTCAACGACAAAACTCACCAGGACAGGCATGCCGTCGGCGGCATCTCGAGCGCCGGCAAGCATGGGCTGCAAATTACGGATAGACGTCACCGTCTCGACCAGCAGACCATCAACACCGGCATTGAGCAAGGCGTGCGCCTGTTCGCGTGCAATGCCTCGGATTTCACGATACTCGGTAGAGTCTTCGGCAAACCACTCAATACCGATCGGGCCCATCGAGCCCAGTAGCAGCTGAGGGTGCGCCTGGCGGGCATCGTCGACGGCCCCGCGATTGACCTCCGCCACGGACGGCGCAATCTGGTCGTGCTTGAGGGCATAGCTTGATGCCTGAAAGGTGTTGGTAATGAGCACCTGCGCGCCGGCGGCGACATACAAGCGATGGATACGAGAAACGGTCTGCGGCTCTGCCAGATTCCAAAACGCCGGTGGAATGTCGGCGGCATCGTACTCACTCAACAGAACACTGCCCATGGGGCCCTGCGCCAACAAGGTCTCGCTCGACAAGCGGCGCGTAAGTTCCTCGGCACCAAAGCGGTTGTAATAACTCGTATCCATATATATCCCGCTATTCCTCGACGCTGATTCCCTGCTTTTCGAGATAGGCGAGCCAGCGGTTCATCGTGTCCTCGGATAGAGCATGCTCCATCATGCAGGCCTCGGAATCGGCTCGCCCAAATTCGACACCGAGTTCCTGAACCAAAAACGTGCGGACCAGACGATGGCGATACCAGATAGCCGAGCCGACCTCGCGCCCACGGTCAGTCAGGATAACTTTGCCGTAGTGAGACTGTTCGACAAGTTCAGATGCCTTGAGAGCCGAAACCGCCTTGTTGACCGATGCCTTCGAGACGCCAAGGCGCTGTGCGATATCGACCGACCGCACGCCGCCGGTCTCCCCATCTTCGCTTTCGATGCGAACCATGCACTCCAAGTAGTCTTCGTTCGCCACCGTTAGGTGTAGCTCGCGCGAGCTATTTGTCGTATCCATGAACATCCGTCCCTTCTGCACTCAATGGCTGATTCTACCCCATCCAAGCGTCGCGGTATGCCGCGGCATACCGTGCTAGAGTTCTTGTTGCACACGACGACCAAGATTGGAGCGATCTTTATGGAAAACACCACCACGGACCCCGACGTCCTCGAGCGTTTTTTGCGCTATGTCCAGATCAACACGCAGTCCGAGGATGCCAACTGCGACCAGGTGCCGTCGAGCACCGTACAGTTCGACCTTGCCAACGTGCTTGCCGAAGAACTGCGCGAGCTGGGTGCAACCGATGCCCATGTAACCGAAAACGCCTATGTCTGCGCGCACATTCCCGCTAGCGCCGGTTCCGAGAATAAGCCCGCCCTGGGCCTGATCGCGCACCTCGATACCACCGAGGTCGCGCCGGGCGCCGGCGTAGCGCCGCACATCGTGCACTACGAGGGCGGCGATCTGGTTTGCGGCATCGTCGACGGCAAGCCCGTGTCCATGAGCACCGCCAAGCTTCCCGCCCTCAACAACCTGGTGGGTGAGGACCTTGTCTGCACCGACGGAACTACGCTGCTGGGCGCCGACGACAAGGCGGGTGTCGCCGAAATCATGGCGCTTGTCGCACGCATCGCGCAGGATCCCTCCCTGCCCCATCCCGCGCTCGGCATTTGCTTCTGCCCGGACGAGGAAATCGGTCACGGTGCCGAGCTGTTGGATATCGAGGCCTTCGGCTGCAAGTACGCTTACACGGTCGACGGCGGTCCGGTTGGCGAGCTTGAGTGGGAGTGCTTCAACGCCGCCGAGGCAACCGTTCGCTTTGAGGGCCAGTCCATTCACCCCGGCGACGCCAAGGGGCGCATGGTCAACGCGGGCAACCTGTTCTGCGACTTCAACGCCCTGCTCCCCTACGAGCAGCGCCCGGAATACACCGAGGGCTACGAGGGCTTCTATCACCTTGAGGGCGTCTCGGCAACGGTCGACCATGCCACGGCGCGCTATATCGTCCGTGATCACGATGCCGCCAAGTTCCAGCAGAAACTCGAGCTGATGAATGCCGCCGCCGCACTGCTCAACCAGCGACTGGGCGAGGAGCGCGTAACGGTCGAGATTAAGCACCAGTACCGCAACATGGCCGAGATCGTTCGCGACTACCCGGAGCTTATTGATGTTGCCAAGGAAGCCTACCTTGCCTGCGGCGTTGAGCCCCAAGTACTGCCGATTCGCGGCGGCACCGACGGCGCGCAGCTGTCGTTCCGCGGCCTGCCCTGCCCCAACCTCTCGACAGGCGGCTACTGTTACCACGGCGTCAACGAGTTTGTCCCGGTCAGCTCGCTCGTCAAGATGACCGACGTCCTGCAGGAGCTCGTCGCCCGTTTCGCATAAGACTGGCTGCATAAGCCCAAAAGACGAATCGCCCCGTCCTCAACCGAGAACGGGGCGATTTTTTGCTGCAATGAGAACAGGTTGACGCGCGCCAGCCTCTTGACGCAAGGTATATCCCAAACTGCCGGCACATAAGGAACGTCCCCAAGAGCCAAGTGTCAAGTGCCGCAAGAGTGTCCCCTTTGACTAGTCATTTAAGAACGTCCCCAATGACTACGTCGATGTTTTGGCAACGACAGCGAGCGGGTCGCATTTGAGACAAGGTGGCGTGAAACGAAAGGGTGCTGACCTTCTGGTCGCGCCCTTGAAGTTGAACGTCAGATTGTCCAAATGCGGCCCGCGCAGCGTCGAGCCGTTACGCGGGCTGGTAAGCCCGCGTAACTCTAATAGTTGGCTTCGTAGCCGTTGCCGTCACCGGTGGGCTCTTCGTAGTAATCGGAGCCGTCGCTCGAATCGTCGGAATCGTCCGAGCCACCCGACGAGGTCGCGGTGCCATATGCGTAGTCCTCGGACGTATTGTTGTTGAGGTCACCGATTGTGGAGCTGGAGCCGTCTGAAAGGCCCATGGCGTTGGGGCCCTTGGGATCCTCACCGGCGTCGACGCGGGCCATCATTTCCTTAAGCTCGTCTTCGTAGACAAAGACATAGCTCACGCCGTCGATCATAGTGCTGTCGTCAGCATACGAAGGCAGGTTGGCCGAGTAGATGCCCTCGACATCCATGCCGCGCATGGCATTAACCGTGGAGACGATATCCTGAACGCTCATATCGGTTACGAGCATATCGGACAGCGAATTAACCAGGCCAAAGATCTTCGTGGCATCGAAGTTATTGAGAATCTGGTTGGCAAGGGCGCCAAGCACCTGACGCTGATGGCGCATGCGCGTGTAATCGCCGTCGGCATAGGTGTAGCGGCAGCGGGCATAGGTAAGGGCAGTAGCGCCGTCCATATGCTGCTGACCAGCGGTAATCTTAATATCCAGGTGCTCGGGATCGTCGACGTCGTCGGTCGCGTTGATGTCGATACCGCCAACCGAATCAATAAGCGACTGCATGCCGTCAAAGCTGACCTCGGCATAGTGAGAAATCTGCACGCCGCACAGCTCGTTGACCGCCTGGACCATGGCCTCGGCGCCGCCAACGGTGTGGCAGGCGTTGATCTTCATGGTCTCGCCCTTGTACACGACCTTGGTGTCGCGCGGAACGGAAATGAGCGTCGCCTGCTTTTGCGTGGGGTCGATGCGTGCCAGGATAATCGAGTCGGCACGATACGTATCCTCGCCCGGACGACCGTCGGTACCAAGAAGCAACACGTAGAACGGATCTTTTGCCTCATTGGTATCGACCAGAATCTGGCGCAGGTTGTTGGTAATGACATTGGAGTCGCCAAGCTTGCCCATGATAGTGGCAAACCACAGACCCGCAGCAGTCGTGGCGCTCAGCAGCACGCCGAGTACGGCGATGAGAGCTACGCGGCGAACCGTGCGGCCGCGACGGCGCTGACGGGCGCGCTCGGAATAGCGTGCGACATTGTCGCGGCTGTAGATCTTGGCCTGCGCACCAGTCGAGGGTCTTCGGGTGTTATCCGCTAGGGGTTTCTTGTTAAACATAGGCAACCTGCATTAGTAGATGACGGGATCGGGAACGGTGGCATGTTCGACATGCGCGCCAAGCGCCTGCAGCTTTTCGACAAACTGCTCGTAGCCACGTTTGATGTGATGGATGGCCGAGACCTCGGTAACGCCATCGGCGATAAGACCGGCAACCACAAGCGCTGCGCCGCCACGCAGGTCGGGCGAGGTGACCTGTGCGCCCGAGAAGCCCTTGACGCCGTGAATCATGGCGTGATGGCTCTCGATACGAATATCGGCACCCATACGCACGAGCTCGGAGGCGAACATGAAGCGGTTCTCGAAGATGTTCTCGGTAATTACGGAGCTTCCGTCGGCAAGGGCCGAAAGCACCATGATCTGCGCCTGCATATCAGTCGGGAAACCCGGGAACGGAAGCGTCTGGATATCGACCGGCCTGATGCGCTCGACGCGATTGACGTGGACGCCGTTCTCGATACGCTCGCACTCGATGCCCATAAGTTCCATCTTTTTGAGCACCATTCCCAGGTGGATGGGGCAGAAGCCCGTAACATCGACGCCGCGCTCATCGGCCATGAGGGCGCCGGCGACGATAAAGGTGCCGGCCTCGATGCGGTCACCCACCACGCAATGGGTAACGGGATGCAGCTCCTCCACGCCCTCGATGGTCACGACGGGCGTGCCTGCGCCGACGATCTTGGCACCCATCTCGTTGAGCATGTTGGCAAGGTCGACGATCTCGGGCTCGCGGGCAGCGTTGTCGATAACCGTGGTGCCCTGTGCGCGCACGGCAGCCATGATGAGGTTCTCGGTGGCGCCCACGCTCGCGAATTCGAGCGTGACGGTGGTGCCGTGCAGACCCTGGGGAGCACTGGCGTTGATGTAGCCGTGGGCGGTGTCGAACTCGACGCCCAGAGCCTCGAGACCCAAGATATGCATATCGATCTTGCGAGCACCCAGGTTGCAGCCGCCCGGCATGGCGATCTTGGCGCGATGGAAACGACCCAGCAGGGGGCCCATGACGGCGGTGGAAGCACGCATCTTAGCGACGAGCTCGTAGGGGGCCTCCCAAGAATCGACCTGGGAGGTATCGATCTCGAGCGTGTGCTCGTCGAGAACATCGATCGTAGCGCCCATGCCCTTGAGCACCTTGCCCATCACGTGGACATCGGAAATATCGGGCACGTTCCGCAGCGTCGTCTTGCCCGGCGCCAGAAGCGTTGCCGCCATAAGTTTGAGCGCGGAGTTCTTAGCACCCGAAACAGGCACGGAACCTCCGATGGCGTGGCCACCCTCAACGCGGATAATATCCAAGGTCTACCCTTTCAAAAAGCATGCCCGGGGTGGCTGGGCCATCCCGGGCATGATGTGTTCGCAAATGGTCGAACGCTAAAGCGTTTGACTATTGGGCAAGCTTGAGCTTACACCATGCGATTTCATTATAGAGGTAGGCGCGGCGTGCATCATCCTCCGACAAATTACCCAGCTTCTCTTCAAAACCTTGAATATCAGCTTTAACCTTGTCGGCATCGACGGTCGCCAAATCGCAAGCGCGCTCGGCGAGGACGGTCACGACATCGTCCGCGACCTGGGCGTAGCCGCCGACCACGGCAAACGTGTGGTCGACAGTGCCCATGGCCTTATCGGAAACGCGAACGTAACCGCGGTCGATCGTGCAGATTTCGCTGGAGTGAGCAGGTAAAACGCCAAACTCGCCATCCGTAGACGGAATCGACACAAACGCAGCGTCACCCTCATAGGCGAGGCTCACGGGGCACACGATGCGGATACGCATAACCTACTTCTCCTCCATCTTGCGGGCGCGCTCGCGCACGTCCTCAATCGTGGAGGCATAGCGGAATGCCTGCTCGGGCAGGTCATCGGCCTTGCCGTCGACAATCTCGGCGAAGGAGCGGACGGTATCCTCGACGCGGACGTAGACACCGGGGTTGCCGGTGAACTTCTCGGCGACGTGGAAGGACTGCGAGAGGAACTGCTGAATCTTACGGGCACGGTTGACCGTAAGGCGCTGCTCCTCGGACAGCTCGTCCATACCCAGAATGGCAATGATGTCCTGAAGGTCGGAGTACTCCTGCAGGAGCTCCTGGACCTTGACGGCGACACGGTAGTGCTCCTCGCCGACGATCGAGGGATCGAGGGCGTCGGAAGAAGACGCGAGCGGGTCGATGGCCGGGAACAGGCCGAGCGACGAAATGCTACGCGAAAGAACCGTGGTAGCGTCGAGGTGGGTGAACGTCGTGGCAGGCGCCGGGTCGGTCAGGTCGTCTGCGGGGACGTAGACAGCCTGGACGGAGGTAATGGAGCCCGTCTTGGTCGAGGTAATGCGCTCCTGGAGGTCGCCCATCTCGGTTGCCAGCGTGGGCTGGTAGCCAACGGCGGACGGCATACGGCCCAGCAGTGCGGAAACCTCGGAACCGGCCTGGGAGAAGCGGAAAATGTTATCGATGAACAGCAGAACGTCCTGGCCACGATCACGGAAGTACTCAGCGGTGGTAAGGCCGGCCAGACCGATGCGCAGACGCGCTCCAGGCGGCTCGTTCATCTGACCGTAGACCAAGCAAGTCTTGTCGATAACGCCAGACTCGCTCATCTCGAGATAAAGGTCGGTACCCTCACGGGTGCGCTCGCCGACACCGGTGAACACCGAGGTGCCGCCGTGCTCCTGGGCGAGGTTGTTGATGAGCTCCTGAATCAGAACGGTCTTGCCGACGCCGGCGCCGCCGAACAGACCCGTCTTGCCGCCACGGATGTAGGGCTCGAGCAGGTCGACGGCCTTGATGCCGGTCTCGAAGATCTCGGTCTTGGTGGTGAGCTCGTCGAAACGGGGCGCTGCATGGTGGATGGGGTAGAACTCCTCCACCTCGGGCATGGGCTTGCCGTCGACGGGCTTGCCCATAACGTTCCAAATACGGCCGAGCGTCTTGGGGCCAACGGGCATCTTCATGGGCTCACCGGTATCGGTGGCGATGAGGCCGCGCTGCAGGCCGTCGGTCGAGGACATGGCGACCGTGCGGACGACGCCGCCCGGAAGCTGGCTCTCGACCTCGAGGATCGTGCTCAGATGACCGATCGGGGTCTCGGCCTCGACCGTGAGCGCGTTGTAGATCGGGGGCACCGCGCCGTCAAACTTGACGTCGACGACAGGGCCGATGATTCGCACGATGCGACCATCACCGGCAGTCGTCTTCTTGGTGGCTTCCTCGACCGCAAGCTTTACGGTGTTATTAGCCATTACTGTTCCTCCAATGCTGAGGCTCCGCCGACGATCTCGTTAATCTCGGTCGTGATCGAAGCCTGGCGCACGCGACTATACGTGCGGGTAAGGGTCGAGATGATCGCGGTGGCGTTTTCCGTCGCGGAGTGCATGGCCTTGCGGCGTGCACCCTGCTCGGCAGCCGCCGAATCGATCAGGGCCTGGTAGATGACCGTCAGGATATAAGACGGCACAAGCTTGCCGAGAACATGCTCGGGAGAGGGCACGAACTCGAACGTAGACGAGATGCGCTTAGGGGCGTCGGTCTCGTTCTTACGCGGACCGTGGGCCATAGCGATCATCTCGGGATCGAGCGGCAGCAAGTGCTCGACGCGAAGCTCCTGATCCACGCGGTTCTTGGCGTGGTGGTAGACAAGCTCGACGCGGTCAAGCTCGCCGGCACGATACGCATCGCAGATATGAGAGGAAATCATGCGAGCCTGATTAAAATCGGGCTCGGAGGAATTGCCCTCAAAATGCATGACGACGTTTGCGCGGTCGCGGAAATACGTGGCCGGTTTGCGCCCACACGCGATGATCTCGCACTCGATGCCATCGTTCGCCCAAGAAGCGGCGAGCTTTTCGGCCGTGCGCTCCACCGTCGTATTGAAACCGCCGGCAAGGCCGCGGTCCGAGGCAATAACGACAATCAGGCCATGCTTGACGCTCTCATGCTTCTGCAGCATGGGATCGGTGCCCGAACAGGAGGCGTCGCCGGCGACCGTCAACATGACGTCGGTCAGCGCCTCCTTATAGGGCTCGGCCTGCTTGGAGCGATCGAGGGCACGACGAATCTTGGCCGTAGAGACCATTTCCATCGTGCGCGTGATCTGCTTGGTCGTGGTAACCGAGGAGATTCGCTTCTTAATGTCGCGAAGATTGGCCATAGGGCTTAGTTCTCCTCTGATCCAGTCGTATCGGCATGGTGCTTGGCCATGAACTGCTGCTTGAAGTCACCGATGACGCGCAGGAGCTCAGCCTTGGTGTCATCGTCGATCTTCTTGGCGCGAACCTTGTCGAGCAACGAGCCAAAACCGTTGTCCATGTACTCGATGAGCTCGGCACGGAAGGGAAGCACGTCGGCGATCTCGAGATCGTCGAGGAAGCCCTCGTTGCCGGCAAACAGCGTAACGATCTGCTCGGAAACTTCAAACGGCTTGTAGCGCGGCTGCTTAAGGAGCTCGGTCATGCGAGCGCCGTGGGTAAGCTGCTTCTGCGTAGCCTCGTCAAGGTCGGAGCCGAACTGCGTAAAGCCGGCGAGCTCCTGATACGAAGCGAGGTCCAGGCGAAGGTTGCCGGCAACCTGCTTCATGGCCTTGGTCTGAGCGTCACCACCGACGCGGGACACGGAGATGCCCACGTCGACTGCCGGGCGCTGGCCCTGGAAGAAGAGCTCGGACTGCAGGTAAATCTGACCGTCGGTAATGGAAATGACGTTGGTCGGAATGTAGGCCGAAACGTCGCCGTCCTGGGTCTCGATGATCGGCAGGGCCGTCATGGAGCCGTAACCGTTCTTCTTGGACATCTTGACGGCACGCTCGAGCAGACGAGAGTGCAGGTAGAAGATGTCGCCAGGATAGGCCTCGCGTCCGGGCGGACGATGCAGCGTCAGCGACATCTGACGGTAAGCCACGGCCTGCTTGGACAGGTCATCGTAGATGACGAGCACGTGACCGCCGGGGTTGGTCTCGCTGGCGGGCTTACCGTCCTCGCCGTTGTACATGAAGAACTCGCCGATAGCGGCACCGGCCATAGGCGCGATGTACTGCATAGGGGCAGAATCGGCAGCGGTTGCCGAAACGATGATGGTGTAGTCGAGCGCACCGTGCTGAGCGAGGGTCTCGCGGATGTTGGCAACCGTGGAGGCCTTCTGGCCGATGGCGACATAGATGCAGACCATGCCCTTGCCGCGCTGATTGAGGATAGCGTCGATGGCAATGGCGGTCTTACCGGTCTTACGGTCGCCGATGATAAGCTCGCGCTGGCCGCGGCCGATAGGCACCATGGAGTCGATAGCCAATAGGCCGGTCTGAACCGGCTCGCACACCGGGGTACGGTCGATAACGCCGGGGGCCTTGAACTCGATGGGACGACGGTGAGTGGCGACGATGTCACCCAGGCCGTCGATAGGCTGGCCGAGCGGATTGACGACGCGGCCGAGCATGGCACGGCTCACGGGGATATCCATAATGCGGCCAGTGGTGCGGCACTCGTCGCCTTCCTTGATAGAGTCGACGGAACCGAACAGAACGGCGCCGACCTCGTCACGGTCAAGGTTCTGGGCAAGGCCGAAGACGGTCTCACCGGTATCGGAGCTCTTGAACTCCAGAAGCTCGCCTGCCATGGCGCTCTTGAGGCCGGAGACGCGCGCGATGCCGTCGCCTACCTCGTCGACCGTTGAAACCTCATGCGTATCGACCGTCGCGGAGAGGCTCGTGAGCTGCTCCTGTAGTTTCTTGGCGATATCCTGGGCATTGAGGGTTTCGGACATTAGGCTTCACCTCCGTACGAATTAGCAGAGTTTGCGAGGGTCTCCTGCGCGATGCGCAGCTGCGTCTTGACGGAAATGTCACGACGCTCGCCGCGGGCCTCGAGCACTAGGCCGCCCACGATAGACGGGTCGACCTGCTCGATAAGGAATACCTTGCGGCCGAAGTCCTGCTCGCATTTCTTAGTGATGGTTTGACGCAGCTCGTCGTCGAGCGGGATCGCCGTGGTGACGGTCACGCCCACTACATCCTCGTCTTCCTCGGCAACATACTTAAAGGCAGCTGCCACCTTGGGAAGAAGGTCGAGCTGGTCGCGCTTGGACATGGTGTCGAGCACGGCGATGATCTCGGGGCTGGCGCTAGCCAGGCGCTCGATCATCTCGAGGTCCTCGAACACATGGTTCTCGGCCTTGGCGGATTCCAAAAGGGAACGCGCGTAGGTCTCGAGCACCTTGTCCTGATAGCGGCTAGTCGGCATTCAGGCTACCTGCTTCCTGGATGTAGCGCTCGATGAGCTTCTTCTGCTCGCCCTCGTCCTCGAGTGCCTCGCCCACGATCTTGGTGGCGACGGCAACGGACAGGTCGGCGATGGAGCTCGCGGCACCGGCGTAGATGGACTTGCGCTCGTCCTCGACGGTCGTATGGGCCTTGGCGATGATCTCCTCGGCCTCCTTGTGAGCAGCCTCGATGATACGGGCGCGCTCGGACTCGGCGTCCTTACGGGCCTCGAGAACGATGTCGGCAGCCTGACGACGGGCGTCGGTGACGATCGAGTCGGACTCAGCGCGCTTGGCGATAGCCTCCTGCTTGGTCTTCTCGGCCTCGTCGAGGCTCTCCTCGATCTTCTTGCCGCGCTCCTCCATGGTTTTCATGATGCCCGGCAGGGCGACCTTGGCCAGCACGATCCAGATAATCAGGAAGGCGATAAGCGCCGGGATGAACTCCGCCATCTTAGGGATGAGGATGTCCGCACCGGCAGCGCCGTCCTCGGCGAACGCGGAAACCGGCATGAGCAGCGCGGCCGCGGACGCGGAGAGTGCGATCGCGCTCTTCTGGGATGAAAGATTCATACTTGACGCTCCGTGCTATTTAACGATCAGCGCGACAACGAAGCCGATCAGAGCCAGAGCCTCGCCGAAGGCGGAGCCCATGATGAAGACGGTGAACACGCGGCCCTGGACCTCAGGCTGACGGGCCATAGCACCCGTAGCACCCAGAGCAGACAGGCCGATAGCAAGACCAGCGCCGATAACACCGAGACCGTAACCGATAACTCCCACGATTCCTCCTTTGTCGTGCGTGTCTTATTTCACGCAGGATAACCTTTTTATAACTGCCGGGCTCCATGGGTACGGGCACCGGCGGTTTAACGAATTGCCTTACCTTTGAGGCGCGAACGGAAGATTACTCCTCCTCCGCGACCTCCTCTGCCTCGGAGACATACACGGCGGTAAGGACCGTGAAGACGTAAGCCTGGATGGCGCCGACCACAAGCTCGATCGCATAGATCAGGATGAGGATGGCAAGCCAGGCCAGCGAAGGCAAGGCGCCGACGGCGTGGGCCGCGGAAACCTGCTGAAGCAGCGGCTGCATGAACATGCTCGCCATGATGGCGAACGAGCCCATGACCACGTGTCCTGCAAACATGTTGCAGAACAGACGGACGGCGAGCGTGATGAGGCGCAGGAAGGTCGAGAAAAGCTCGACGACCCACACGAGCACGTTCATCGGGAAGCTCACGCCCTGCGGGGCGAGGCTCTTGATGTAGCCGATCACGCCGTGAGCCTTGCATCCGTAGTAGATGAAGTACACGAAGGCGAAGATGGCGAGCGCGGCGGTGGAGCCGATTGCACCGGTGCCGGGCTTCATTCCCGGGATCAGGCCGATCATGTTATTGATCAGGATGAACAGGAAAAGCGAGCACAGGAACGGGAAGTGCTTCTTCCAGTTCTCACCCACGACGCCCTTGCCGATATCGTTCTCGACGTACTCGATGATGTACTCGAAACCGTTGACGAAGAAGCCCTTGGGAACCAGGGTCTGCTTCTTCTTGAACACGGCCAGGACGATCAGGAGCACGATCGTGGAGACGATCAGCCAAAACGAGTACTGCGTGATGCCGCAGCTCAGATCGCCCACGACAGGGGTGGAGCTGAACTCGCTGACCAGATGATTAATCTCATCAGGCAGCTTTTCAAAAATTTCCACGACTTACCTTTCGACCTCATGAGGATCTCGCAGCGCCTTGGCGACGCGAACCGTGCAGGCGGCCATAAAGGCCACGAAGCCGATCGCCTCGCCCAGGAGGAACATGCGAAATGCCTCTCCGAACAACGCAAACACAACCAAGGTAAAGACAAGCAACGCGATCGCCGAGACCGCGAGACTCACCATGCCCTTGAGCATGTCCGCATTCTGTTTATCGTCAAGAACCGGCTTGAGCGTAAAGACAAAGGGGAGAAAGGCGACCGCGCCCGCGATGGCGCCTGCGACGATAGCGAGCAGATCGGCTATCTGAAACACTGGCGTCCTCACTTTCCTTTTTAACGCTTCCCAGAACAGTTCCCGCCAAACATTGGTGACTATTGTACGAGCCAATCGCTAAAGTACAACCGAAAAAGCATCGGTTAATACGCAGCTGTACGTTTTCTTAAGACCTTCTTTATCCCGCAGGTAGGTAATACGTTTTTCTCGAACCCCTCAGGGCTAAACGTCCGTTAACAGGAGTGCGCGTGGACGTCTTTTGCTCGCCCGCGCGCACCATTTCTTCGTATTTGTGACCGCAGCCGACAAGGCCCGACGACTAGAGCGTGCCGTAGATGCGGTCGCCGGCGTCGCCCAGGCCGGGAACGATGTAGGCGGCCTCGTTGAGACGGTCATCGATGGCGCACGTATAAATATGTACGTCGGGGTCCTTTTCGGTCAGTGACTTGAGGCCCTCGGGGGCCGCGACGATGCACAGCATGCGGATGTCCTTGACACCACGCTCGCGCAGGTAGCTGATAGCCATCTCGGCTGAGCCACCCGTGGCCAGCATGGGGTCGACAACCAGGCAAATGCGCTGGTCGATATCCTTGGGCATCTTGCAGTAATACTCATGCGGCTCGTGGGTAACCTCGTCGCGCTCCATGCCGATATGGCCCACGCGAGCGGAGGGCACCAGGTCGAGGATACCGTCGACCATACCAAGGCCTGCACGCAGGATGGGAACGATGGCGAGCTTCTTGCCGGCGAGCTGCTTAAACGTTGCGGTGGTGATGGGGGTCTCGACCTCGACGTCTTCCATGGGCAGATCGCGCATGGCCTCGTAGCCGTCAAAAAGCGCGAGCTCGCGCACGAGCTGGCGGAACTGGTTGGTGCCGGTGCTCTTGTCGCGCAAGATCGACAGCTTGTGCTGGACGAGCGGGTGATCGACAAGGGTCACACGGGACGTATCGTAGGTGACGGTCATGGGTTGAAGCCCCTTTCGTTGCGGCCGGAAGATGGCCTTGCTGACAAGGCGCATGGCGATGTTGTTGCCGCGCGCCGTGCATAAGTTTAACGGTTTGTTGTATCGAGTGCCCCGTCGCAACCCTACTGAACGGTGCTGAGCGAACGCTTGACGGCATCACGCCAACCAGCGAGGTTGCTCTCACGGCGCTCGGCGGACATATGAGGATGGAAGATTTTGACGATCTGAGCGTTTTGCTCCAGCTCCTCCAAATCCTCCCAGTAGCCGACGGCAAGGCCCGCCAAGTACGCGGCGCCGATCGCCGTGGTCTCCACCGTCTCGCACTGCAGCACGGGCATATCCAGCAGATCGGCCTGGAATTGCATGATGAACTCGTTGCGCGAGGCACCGCCATCGACGGACAGGCGCTCAATCGAAAGTCCCACGTCCTGCTCCATGGCGCGCAGCACGTCATAACTCTGATAGGCCATGGACTCGCAGGCCGCACGCACAATGGTCGCGCGACTCGAGGCACCGGTCAGGCCGCACACGATACCGCGAGCATGCGGGTCCCACCAGGGAGCGCCCAGGCCTGCGAAGGCGGGGACGAGGTAGCAGCCCTCGTTGTCGTTGATCGAAGCGGCGAGTTGCGCGGACTCGCTCACGCTCGAGATGATGCCCATGTTGTTGCGCAGCCAGTTCATGGTGGAGCCTGCGGCAAAGATAGAACCCTCGAGCGCATAGCTGATCTTGCCGTCCGCGGCGATACCGATCGTGGAGACCAGACCGTTCTTGGATTCGACGATCTCGTCGCCGGTGTTCATGAGCATAAAGCAACCCGTGCCATAGGTGTTTTTGGTCTGGCCGGGATGGAAGCAGCAGTGGCCGAATAGCGACGCCTGCTGGTCGCCCGCCACGCCCATGATGGGTGGCATGTTGGTCATGATGTCGCTCGCAACGCGGCCGTAATCGCCCGAGCTCCAACGAACCTCGGGCATCATGGAGCGCGGGACGTCGAAAAGCGCCAGCAGATCGTCGTCCCAATCGAGCGCATGGATATTAAAGAGCGCGGTGCGGCTGGCATTGGTGTAGTCGGTAGCAAAGACCTGACCGCCGGTGAGATTGTAGATGAGCCACGTGTCGATGGTGCCGAACATAAGGTCGCCCGCCGCGGCGCTCTCGCGCGCGCCGTCGACGTTATCGAGAATCCACTGCACCTTGGAGGCCGAGAAATACGGGTCGAGCGTAAGCCCCGTGCGGGAGCGCACCAGCTCTTCTGCGCCCTGCTCGACCAGCTCGTCGATCAGAGGTGCGGTGCGACGGCATTGCCACACGATGGCGTTATAGATGGGTTGGCCGCTTATGCGGTCCCACACCACCGTGGTCTCGCGCTGGTTGGAGATGCCGATGGCGGCAATGCGGTCGGAGTGGATACCGCTCTCAAACTGGACTTCCATCATGACGGCGATTTGACTGGCAAGGACCGCCATGGGGTCTTGCTCTACCCAACCGGGACGCGGAAAACTGGTTTTGACGCTGCGACGTGCCTGCGCGACGATGCATCCGTACTCGTCGACGATGGTCGCAAGTACCGAGGTGGTGCCGCAGTCGAGCGCCATGATGTAGGAACCGCCAAAGTTAAACGAGGCATCTTCCATGCCCAGGCTGCCCAGATTCAACGACATCGCTTACACCTTTCTATTGCATCGGGTCGGACAGGACCCGTTCGATCTCTGATGCGGGAAGGGCGCCTTGGCGCAGGATCTGGAGCCCGCCGTGCTGGAACGACACGATGGTCGAGGCATCGCGACACGGAGTCTCACCGGCGTCGACGGCAACATCGACACCCTCCAGGATGCGACCCTCGACGGCGGCAAAGCTTGCCGGCGAGGGCGCACCGTGCGTGTTGGCGCTGGTGCAGGCAAGGGGGCTGCCACAGGCGCGAATGAGCGCCTGCACCACGGGCGAGGCCGAAGCGCGAAGTGCCACCGTGTCGTCGGCGGCGCGCATAAAGGTCGGCACGCAGGGGGCCGCCTTGACCACGATAGTCAGGGCGCCCGGCCAGCATCGTCGGGCGAGCACGCGGGCCTCGTTAGGGATATCCACGCCATAGCGGTCGAGTGCCTCGGCATCATCGACCAGCCAGGCAACCGTTTGGGTGAGCTCGCGCTGCTTGAGGGTAAAGATACGACGATAGCCGGTACCGAGTGCGGGGACCGCGGCGCCGTTGACGGTGGCCTGTGGATCGCGCGGCCACGATGGGAATTCGCTTGTATCTTGAGGCGCGGCGTCCGAAAAGGCGTTAACTGCCACAGCGACACCATAGACGGTCTCGGTCGGGATCAGGGCCAAGCCACCACAGCTGAGTACCTCGGCCGTACGCTCGACGGCGAGCCGATGCGGCTCACGCGCTCCCTCGAATACCCGATAGACCGTCTGCATGTGTATGCCAGCCCCTTACGCTCTGGTGAAAGTTTGTTTACTGTGGGGCATTCTCGCACGAAACGTTCAACCTATTTGCCCAGAGCGCATGTTGGTTTGGTGAGCGGCTCTAGTAGTCGGTGAAAGTGAGGGGGTTATTGAACTGCGACGAACTTCTTTGGCCTGCCGGCGTGGCGTTCTTGGGCGGCGTAGCGCTCGATGCTGTCTATCGTTATCATCCGACGGCCGTCGACGAGTTCAACATCGAGCTTTCCGGCTTTGACCAGCGCGGTAATCCGCGGAGCGGAGACTTTGAGGTCCAGCGCTGCGTCTTTAAATGTTCGGCACGCCGCTTCCCGAGCGTCATCGTGGTCGATTTCGACTGAAAGGGCCACGACCTCGGCCGAGCGTTCGTACCCTGCCGGAGTCAAACCGTTGTTGAGGTCGTCGGCCAAAAACGCCATCAGTGCCTCGGTGGCATGGGCAATCGCTTCTTCGCGCGTGTCGCCATCGGCAAAGGCGCCGGGAATCTGCGGGAAGCTAGCGCAGTAACCGTCGTCTTCTTTTATGAGAACGCAGTCATAGGTAAATCGCTGCCTCATTTTGCCTCCAACTACCATCCAGCTTGGCGACGAATACTTGCCCACGTGCCCTTCTTTGGTCGATCACCACCAGAGCCGTTCACGGTGACAACACGGTCACCAGAAACATACTTAGCATGACTACCGACTTGCGCGACCTTCACGAATCCATCGTGCTTGAGTAGGGCAATGATTTCCCGAAAGGTAGGAGGTTGCATGGGCCGACCTCTTTCAGCCGTCCTAATTATAAACTAATTTATAATTTTTGCTAACCAGTTAATAAATATTACTGGCGCTGTTTGGGCTCGGTGACGATGGCTCGGACGATGCGGGGACGATCGGTGAGGTCGCGGACGATGCGCACGTCCGAGAGACCCGCCTGGCGACAGAGCTCGGCCGCGGCATCGAGGGCGCCCTCGTAGAGCTCGCAGGCAAACAGACCGCCGGCGCGCAGCATATAGGGCGCCGCATTGAGCAGGCGGCGGAAGATATCGAGGCCGTCGGCGCCGCCCTCGAGCGCTAAATCGGGCTCGAAGTCCTTGACCTCGTGCGGCAGCGAGCGCATGACGTCAGTCGGAATGTAAGGCGGGTTGGAGACGAGCACGTCGAAGGTGCCCCATTCCTCGCGGGGGATAGAGCTCACCAGGTTTGTGAGGCTGAAGGCGACCTCATCGGACGTAAGCCCGAGCGCGTCGCGGTTTTTGGTGGCCAGGTCAATGGCACGCGGTTCGATATCGGTAGCAGTGCAGGTGACATGGCCGCGGCGCTCCCAGGCAAGGGAGAGCGAGATGCAGCCCGTGCCGCAGCCGACCTCGAGAACGCGGGCAGTGCGGGGCTCGGCTGGGGCAGGCGCAGCGGCATCCTGAGCTGAAGCCGTCTCCTGGTCGACGCCCTCGATGGCGATGCCGTATTCGTCGAGCTCGGGTTCGGCGGCCTCCTCGGCCTCGGCATCTGCTGCCTGCGCGGCGGCTTCCGCGGCTTCGGCTTCTGCTGCCTGCGTGGCGGCTTCCTCGGCCTCGCGGTCGGCCAGTTCCTCGGCATAGGCACGGCTGCCCAGTACGTCGCTGCCTAGCGCCGTCTCATCGGCAGCTGTGAGGTTAGCGGCACGGCGCTCGGCCGTCGCTCGCTCGTCGGCCAACGCGGCTTCGGCTTTGCGCGCTTGCTCGACCTCGTCGTTCCAGGGCAGCTCAACGCGCTGACGGGCGGCAGCCTCGGGGCTCAGCACCTCGGCATCCAGATAATTGAGGACTTCCTCGACGAGCATCTCGGTCTCGGGACGCGGAATGAGTACGCCGGGGGCGCACGCGACGTCGATCATGCGGAACTGCGTGCTGCCGGTGATGTACTGCAGCGGCTCGCCCTTGGCGCGGCGGACGACCGCCGCGTGCATGGTCTCGAGCTGCGCCGCATCGAGCGTCTCGTCCATACGCATATATAAGTCGATGCGCGCCAGACCCGTGGCAGCGCAGAGCAGCCACTCGGCAGAAAGTCGGGGGTGTTCCTCGCCGCGCTCGGCCAGGTACTCCTTGGTCCACTCGAGACAACGCTTGATGGTCCAGATCTCGTTTGCCATGGGGTCCTCCCCTCTTAAGCGCCGGGCGGCGCGCGAATGTCGGAGCAGATTGTACGCGAGGCCAGCGCTTGGCAAGAGACGATTGAAGGCGATTATCGAGAATCAGCCCAGAATTTTGCACCGGGCTCGCTCAAAGTGTTCATTCGCCGACGTCTAGATTTGCATTCGTCAAGCTTTTGGCAAGGTTGCCCCAAAACTAACCAATATCTAACCAAACGCTTGCCACATCACTTGACGCGCAACGCGTCAAAAATCACCCCGCGACTTCTTGGACGATTTTTCAAGCAATATTTTCAATTGCAGATGCATACCGTTAATTGCTTTCAGCAGGTAGACAGCTTGAAGTCTATCAAAGACGATTGAATAACATCTCAAAGCAATAAGCCCAACCTAGTCGTTTAAGAACGTCCCCAATGACCACCTCTAAGGCGCCGCAGGTTGAGCATAAGTCAGCGAAAACGCCCCTAAGCGAGCAAGGTGACGTGAAAGAGGAGGGAAGCGTACTTCGGTACGCGACCGACGATTGAACGTCAGATTGCCGCTTAGGGGCGTTTGCAGCGTCGAGCCGTTACGCGGTTTGGTAAAACCGCGTAACCTAAACAGCCTGCGCTAGCTTCTCGGCACGCTCGGCGGCGGCGAGCGCCTCGATCACGGTGCCGAGTTGGTCGCCCAGAAGGACACCGTTGTAGGTGGAGTTGAAACCGATGCGGTGGTCGGTCACGCGGTCCTGGGGCTGGTTGTAGGTACGGATCTTCTCGGAACGGTTACCGTGGCCGATCTGGCTTTGGCGCTCGGCACCGAGCTCTGCCTGCTGCTTCTCGAGCTCCATCTCGTAGAGGCGGGCGCGCAGCATCTGCATGCAGACCTCGCGGTTCTGGATCTGGGAACGCTGCTCCTGCGACTGCACCACGGTGTTGGTGGGCAGGTGGGTGATGCGCACGGCGGAGTAGGTAGTGTTAACGCACTGACCGCCAGGGCCGGAGGCGCAGTAGGTGTCGATGCGCAGGTCGGACTGGTTGATCTGGACGTCGATTTCCTCGGCCTCGGGAAGCACGGCGACGGTTGCCGTAGAGGTCTGGATACGGCCCTGGGACTCGGTCTTGGGAACGCGCTGGACACGGTGCACGCCGGACTCGAACTTCATGACGGAGTAGACGCGGTCGCCCTCGACCTTGAACTCGATGGACTTAAAGCCGCCGGCCTCGCTGGGGTTGGAATCGAGCACGGTGGTCTTCCAGCCGCGCGACTCGCAAAAGCGCTGGTACATCTTGTACAAGTCGCCGGCGAAGATAGCCGCCTCGTCGCCACCGGCGGCGGAGCGGATCTCGACGATGGTGTTCTTGTCGTCGTTGGGGTCGCTCGGGATGAGCATGTACTTGATATCTTCCTCGAGCTGGGGAAGCTTAGCCTCGTTTTCGGAGATGTCCATCTGGAGCATCTCCTTCTCATCGGCATCGGTGGTATCGTGGAGCATTTCCTTGGCAGCCTCGATGTCGTCGAGCGCGCCGATGTACTCGCGCGAGGCAGCAATGAGGTCGGACTGGTGCGCGTACTCCTTGTTGAGACGCGTGAACTCCTTGATGTCGGAGGCGACGGCCGGGTCGGACAGCTTCTTCTCGAGCTCCTCGTAGGCCTTGATGATCTTTTCGAGCTTGTCGCGCATGACGGACTCCTTTATATGCGTGAAGGTGAAAATCGGCAGAGTTGATGGGGCGCATGGCGCCACTGCGGGGGTAAGCCCAGCTAGAACATGTCGATCTTCAGATACATGCGCATCCCTTCGCGTGTGGGGTACATAGTTGCGGTCTAACCCATACATGATAGCGTGCGCAGACAAACCTGCATATAACCCGCACGGAATCCGACAAAGGGACAGTCCCTTTGTCGGATTCTAGAGCGTGTGGAGCAGAGCGATGAGAAAGCGGACACCCTGGAGGAAGGCGCAGCGGGTGATGCGCTCGTTGGTGCCGTGGACGCCGCGATCACACTCGTCGTCATCAACCACAAAGGCCGAGAAGCGAATGCACTCGGGGCAAATGTGCTGGTAGTTGGCAGCATCGGTCGCACCGATCACGGTCGAGGGCACAATTGCCACTGGCTCGAATGATCCGTTTTCCTCCGTCCCCTTTGGATCACGGAAATAGTGGGCGGCGATGGCGCGGACGGCCTCGAGCCCCGGCCCGCCGACGCGCGGAGACGGCGAAGGCTCGGAGCTGCCGGGACCGAGTTCGATCTCCACGCGCCCGGCAAGGCCCGCCGCGGCAACCGCCTCGCGGCAGCGGGTAACGACATCGGCCACGCTCGTGCCCTCGAGCATGCGGAAGTTGATGTTGGCCCACATATCCTGCGGCATTACGTTGGCGCCGGTGCTGCCGCCCTCGATCTGCGTGGGCGCGCAGGTGGTCGCCACCAGCGGATAGAGCTTTTTGCTGGCGAGGCAATCGCGGACAATGACATCCCCGTTGGCGGCAATTTCATCGGCCGTGTAGAGCCCCAACTCGACGAGCTGGGCGGCAAGCAAGTCGGTCACGTGCGTCGGCCACTCGATATCGCAGATTGCAGCGATGGCACGGCTCAGCACCTCGAGCGATGTGCCGCCGTAGGGGTTAGACGAATGCCCGCCTTCACTCTTCGTCTTGAGCACAATGTCGGCATAACCTTTCTCAGCCAGGTCGGCGTGCATGAGCCAACCCTCGCCCGCGCTATACTCGGCAGCCGGAACGATGCGGTAGTCGCCCTCGTCGATCAGGTACTCAAGTTCAACGCCGCGCTCCTCGAGCACGCGGCCGATGGCACCCGCACCGAACTGCGTGGTTTCCTCGTCCTGGCCAAAAGCCAGCAGCAGGGTGCGCTCGTGCTCCCAGCCGTGGGCCAGCGCATACTCAACCGCCTCGAGAATGCCTGCGACCTGATCTTTCATGTCGATAGCGCCGCGACCCCAAATGTAGGTGTCGTCCACGTGGCCACTAAAGGGGGCATGCGCCCAGTCAGCCTCGGTGCCGGGCACCACGGGAACCACGTCCATGTGGCCCATGAGCATAACGGGCTTAAGGGCAGGGTCGGAGCCGGTAAGCGTCACGAGCAGCGAATGGTCGACGAGCTCGACCTCGCCCGCCGCGAACACGCGCGGCCACGCCTGCTGCATATAGGCGCGCAGATCGTCGAAGGGCCGCCAGTCCACCGCCTCGGCATCCATGCTCGAAATGGTCGGAAACGACAGCACGCGGCCCAGGCGCTCGCACGCGCCGGCCTCGTCTATATCGGCAAAATCGTCCTCATGCGCAAAGAAGCGCCAAACCTCGGCCATGACATCCTTTCGATTGTGATGACGAGGGCCGCCCCACCGGAGCGGCCCTGCCACATAAGCGTTTGCGGTCGGTTATTTGTCCTCGAGATAACGCGAGAGGAACTCGCGGGTGCGCTGGTGCTTGGGGTTGCCGAAGAGCTCGGCCGGCGCGGCATCCTCGAGCACCACGCCCTTGTCCATAAAGACCACGCGGTCGGACACCGTGCGGGCAAAGGCCATCTCGTGCGTGACGACGACCATGGTCATGCCGTCGGCAGCGAGCTTGCGCATGACCTCGAGCACCTCTCCCACGATCTCGGGGTCGAGTGCGGAGGTCGGCTCGTCGAACAGCATGATCTGCGGATTCATGCACAGGGCGCGCGCGATGGCCACGCGCTGCTTTTGACCACCGGACAGGCGACCCACGGCGGCGTGCGCGAACTTTTCGAGCCCCACGCTCGTCAGATGCTCCATCGCGACCTTCTCGGCCTCGGCCTTGCTCATCTTTTTGAGCGTGACGGGCGCAAGCGTGCAGTTGTCGAGCACGTCCATGTTGTTGAACAGGTTGAAGCCCTGGAACACCATGCCGATGTCCTCACGCAGCTTGTTAATGTTGCAACGCTCGGCCGTGAGGTCCTGGCCATGGAACCAGATGTGGCCCGCGTCCGGGGTCTCGAGCAGGTTGAGGCAGCGCAGGAAGGTCGACTTTCCCGAGCCCGAGGCACCGATGATGGTAACGACCTCGCCGTGGTTAACGGACAGGTCGATGCCCTTGAGCACCTCGAGCGAACCGAAGCTCTTGCGCAGGCCCTCGACGCGGATGAGCGGCTCATTGGTCTGTGCGGCGGCCGCAACGCCGGTAGTGGCGGTATCTGCCATGATGATTCTCCTCGTCTTAAGCCTAGTTAGAGCTGGGCAGCGTGGCAGGGGCCTCGGCGCCGAGCTTTTTGCCAAAGGCTTCGAGCAGGCGGCTCGCCACGAGCGTCAGGATCAGGTAGACCACGAGCGCCACGCAGTAGACCTCCATCTGGCGGTAGTACACGCCGGCGACCGTGGTAGTAGCGTACATAAGGTCGAACACGCCGATGACCGAAAGCACCGACGAATCCTTGATGTTGATGATGAGCTCGTTGGTGAGCGCCGGAATAGCGTTTTTAATGCCCTGGGGGAACACGACTTTGCGCATAGCCTGCCACTGCGAAAGACCCAGCGAGCGCGCTGCCTCGGCCTGGCCGGGGTCGATGGACTCGATACCGCCGCGCAGGACTTCCATCATGTAGGCGGTGGAGTTGAGCGAGATGGTGACGAGGCCGGCGGTGAAGGTACTCCAAATCTGGTTGGCCTGGGCGGTCTCGAAGCCCATGCCGCGCAAAACGGTGAAGCCCGCGTAATAGATGAGCAGGCCCTGAACCATCATGGGCGTACCGCGCACGATGGTGGAGTAGACAGTCGCAAAGCCGCGACCGACACTCTTAAAGAAGCGCACCAGGTCGTTGTCCACGCGATCGAACGTCTGAATACGCAGGAACACAAAGAGCAGCGCCAGGAAAAAGGCGATGACGGTACCGAAGGTCGCAAGTGCGATGGTGATCTCGATGCCGCGGATAAAGAAGTCGCCGCTCTTGTAGGTCATGTAGACCAGGCTCGACAAAAAGTCGCTAGGGTTGGAATCCGAGACAATGCTCACCTGCACCAGGTCGATAAACGACATGACGCAGCGGTCCACGAAAAAGATCGCCGCGATGGCGACCACGACGTAGCTGCCCAGGCGCGCGCCGCGGCGGAAACGCTCGGATGCGAACGGCGACTTTTCGCGATAGTCATTCCAATGCATGAGTTTGGTGACCAGCGCCGCCGCCGACACGACAATCCAGGCCCAAAGAATCGCCCATAGGCAATCCTGGAAGATACCGGTGGGGGCTAAGAAGCTCAGCGGTGTGGGATTGCGCTGACTAAACGCCAGGCCGAGCGCCGCGATGACGCTCGTGCCCAGGTACACATAACGGTGGTCGGCCTTGATAAAAGAGGCCAGACGATTGATGGTTTTCATGCTGCCTCCCTATGCCGGCTGACGGTCGAGGCACGCGTCCCACATTTGGTCGCGCTCCTCCTGGCTGACACCCTTGAGTGTCTTGTCGATGAGCTTAAGCAGCTTGTCCGAGCCCTTGCGGCAGCCGACGTTTGCCGCGACCTCCTGCTTAAAGCCCTCGCCCTCGGCAAAATGAATGGGGACAATGCCCGGGTTTTGGGCCATATAGCCCTTCTCGTTCTCGGTGTTGTAGGTCACGGCGTCGCACGTGCCCTGCAGCAGATTCGAGAACACCGTGGGGACCGAATCGACCGGGTTTTTGTGCACAACGCCCGGGATCTCGTCGATGACGGTATCAAGCATGGTGTCCTTTTGGCCGAGGACCGTGGCGCCGCTAAAGTCGCTGAGCTTTGTCGCATTTTGGTAGGGCGAGCCCTCTTTTACGAACAGGCCAAAGTAACCGATAAAGTACGGGTCGGAGAAGCCGACCGACTCCTCACGCTCGGGCGTGGCGCTCATACCGGCGATGATGAGGTCGATCTGACCGTTGTTGAGCGAATCGATGAGGCCCGAGAAGCTCTGCTTGACGGCAACGGGCTCGCCACCGAGGGCCTTGCAGACGATCTTGGCGATCTGCACGTCGTAGCCATCGGCATAGGCGCCCTGCACGTTGTCGATGGGGATAGTGTACTCACTGGCTTCGGAAACCTGCCAGTTGTACGGGGCGTAGGCCGCCTCCATGCCAATGCGGATCTTGTCCTTGCCGATCACGGAATCGGACAGGTCGTCGCGACCGCCGCCCGTCGTGGGCTGAACCACCTTGAGCGTGGACGGACGCTGACAGCCGGCGAGCGCGCCGGCGACGACGGAAGCGCTCGCAGCGAGAGCGCTACCCAAGAAGATGCGACGGCTGCACACCGGCTGCGGATGCGCGTCGCGCTGATGGGGAGAATGCATAATCTGCCTTCCCTGTTGAATCGTATGCTGACGACTTAACAGGATATACGCCAGCGACCAGCAGTGCAGCACAAGCTCGAAAAATTAATAGACACATGGTAGTCATTGGGGACGTCGATGTTTTGGCAATGCCGGCGAGCGACGTCCAGAGCGAACAAGTGGCATGAAAAAGACAAGGCATGACCAGAAGGTCTATGCCTTGCCTTTTGAATGACAAATTATCGCTCTGGACGGCACGCAGCATCGACCGAGCGGCGGAACCTCTAGAGCAAGGTGACGCTAAAGCTGCGTTTATCGGTAGCGCCGGGGGCCAAGGTGATGGTGTTGACCTTGTGCTCAAAGACGTCGTCCTCGGTGGACATGGTGGTGTGACCGGTCCAAGGCTCGAGCGCCACAAACGGAGCGTCGTTGGCGGCAGACCACACGCCGATGTACTTAAAGCCCTCAAAGTCGATCTTGACGCCGTGGCCCGACTTGCGACCGCGCAGCGTGAGCGTGGAGCCCGGGGTATCGGTGAACATGATGGCGTCGTTATCGAAGCTGCGGTGCGTGATGGGCAGCACGTCCGAGTTATCGGGCGCCCTGTAGCTGCCTTCGAACGTCATGAGGCCATCGGGCGTGATGATGGGGGCCTCGTTGGTCCAAGCCTCGGTAAATGCCAGCTCGTAATCCTCGAACGTCTCGTCCTCGGCACCGGGGGCGGGCACGTTAAATGCAGGGTGGCCGCCCACCGAGAACGGCAGGTCCACGTCGCCGGTGTTGGTGACGGCAAAGGTCTGGGTAAGCGTGGCGTCGCCGGTTAGGGCATAGGTCATGTTGAGCTTAAAGTGGAAGGGGAAAGCCTTGAGCGACTCGGGCGTGTCGGTGATCTCGTAGGTGACGGACGAGCCGTCCTCGGAGACCTCGACCAGCTTGTGCTCGACGATGCGCGCGAGGCCGTGGCGCGGCATCTCGCAGGTGCCAGCCGCAGATGTTGCCGTGTTGTTGCGCAGTGAGCCCACGATGGGGAACAGAATGGGCGCGTGCTTGCCCCAAAAGACCGGGTCGCCCTGCCACAGATACTCGTTGCCGTTGAGGGCAAGGCTCGTGAGCTGGGCACCCATGGAATCGATGGCCGCGGTGAGGCCGCCGCGCTTGATGGTAGTGACGGTGGACATGCTACTTCCTCCAAAAATAAACAACAGTATCGAGGGCTATTGTCCCACTCTTGGCGGCGGGGTTGAGCGTCAGGCGCAGTTATTGAGCAATAGCGTAAAGGTCAAACCCGCCCTGCGGCGTGCTATCGACCGTATCGGGCGCCCGTGAATTAAAACTCACCGGAACCATGCGCTTTGAGGCGCGGTAACGCGTGCCGTCGGTGGCGACGGGCGGCTCATCAACCGTGAGCTCGTAGTCGCCGGGCTTGAGCTCGATACCGTCACCTTCGGAATTGACGTATTGATACTCGTCGATTGCTTGTCCCCTGAGCGTGCGGCCCACGATATGGACGAGCATTTGGCTATCGCCGCGCGCGGTATCCCACGTCGCGCCGTCCTTAACCTCGACCGACACATGCACCGAGCGCGTGCGGCTGAGCGATTGCTCGACGGACATCTCGACCTTGGCGGCGTCTTTGCGCTGTTGCTCCACGTGGCTCCAGACATTTCCGATCGCCGAGCAAGCGATGACGCCGGCCATAAAGGCGATGAGAATGGGGCCGAGCGGAGAGCGACGGCCCGCGTCTTCCTCGCGAGCCAGGTTGGGGCGATGGGTGGGGGCGGGCGCCTGGGCACCCTGCGCGGGCACGTCGAGTATGCTGAAGGATGCCGTGCTGCCGGGGTCGATGTTATGGCGCGGCTGCGGGGTCTTGGCCGGCGAGATGGACATGTCCGCCGGCTCACCGAGTGTGGCCGTGGCATCGGCCTTAGCCTCATCGGCCTCAGCTTGGGCCCAAGCCTGCTCAAAGGTCAGGGGCTCGGCGGCATCGGAGGCGGCTTCAGGCTCGACAGCGGTATCGTTGCCGGTCTCGTCCTCGTCGCTCGACACGTCACACGGAGCGGGCTCGTCCCACTCTTCGTCCGGAGCCTCGCCCTCGCTATACCACCATTCAAAGTTATCGATATCCATACGGGGCGCCCCTTAAGCCTCGCAAATAAACACTTGCTAGCCTTATACCCCCATATGACACGCCCGCTCGCACGGAATGTGACAAAGGGACTGCCCCTTTGTCACACGGCCAGACGTGAAAACTTATAAACTTGCAGATTTTGCAAGTTTATAAGAAATGAGCGACCCTCCTCCGCTTCAAAACAAGCTTGCGATGCTATTCGGATGTGACAAAGGGACTGTCCCTTTGTCACATCTGGAGGGCGACGGGGATTTGGATGCAGCAGAAGTCCTCTTGGTGGGACTCGTCATAGCTCGTGGTATCGAGGTAGCAAAAGTCGAAGGCGTTGCCAACGGGCTGGAGCGCGTGCTCGTCCATGCAGGCCACAATGGCGCGGATGCCTTCGGGCTCGTACGGCATGCCCCAGCGGCTCATGCACAGGTATGTGCCCTCGGGCAGCACTTCGATGCCGATCTCTGCCAGCTCGGCAGCGTCGCTCGGCAGCAGCTCCTCGGCACCGCGCGGCAGCACGGCAAAGGAGCCGGCGCCGGCAATAGGGTCGTCGGAATGCAGCGCCTCGCGACGCAGCATGGCACCCCAGCCGCGCATGGGGCGCGTGCCCGTCAACGTACGCATGCGCAGGATGGCCCGCATGAGCGTGGGGTGAAGCATCGAGCGGCCGCGCCCGATATCGCACGGAAACTCCTCAAAGACCACGAAGCGGCGCTCGAACTGCTTGAGCTCCGGTTTGCCCTCGCGCTCGCGCCAATAAACCGCCTCGTCGTAAAAACTCAGCCGCTCCTGCACGCTCGCGCGCTCGGATTTGAGGCCGGCAATCTGCTTGTCGAGCGCCTGCACCCGCGAGCGCAGGTGATCGGTCATCTCGCCAATGTCGAACGTCGAGGTCAGACGGTCGATCTCGTCGAGCTCGAGCCCCAGGTCACGCAGCATGCAGATCAGCCGCATGAGCGGGATCTGCGTGGGCGAATAGAAACGGTAGCCTTTTTCGTTAACCACGGCGGGCTTAAACAGGCCGATCTTGTCGTAGTAGATGAGCGTTTGGCGCGAAACGTTAAACAAGCTCGCCATCTCGCTGATCGCATACATGCCCGTCTGCATAGATCCTCCCGACACACCAAAGCCCGCCGCCCACAGGGGCAGCGGGCTCAAACACTACTCGTATCCTACCCTAAAGATGCCTATGACCAGCGCTTATAGTTGGCGCACGACACGCCGACGGCCTCGAGTGCCTTGGCGGCGATGTGATGCACCGCCTCATCGAGCGTGGCGGGGCCGTTGTAAAACGTGAGCATGGGCGGCATGAGCATGACGCCCGGCACGCGCGCCAGGCGTGCCATGTTGTCGACATGGATCGCACTGAAGGGCGTCTCGCGCACCATAAGCACCAGGCGGCGCTGCTCTTTCATCTGCACATCGGCCGCACGCAGCAACAGGTTTTCGCTGTAGCCGCTCGCGATGCCGGCGAGCGTCTTCATGGAGCAGGGAGCCACGATCATGCCGTCGACCGGATAGGTGCCGCTTGCGATGGCAGCGCCAATGTTCTTGTTGTCGTAGACCACATCGGCATAGCACGCAAACTCGTCGAGCGTCATGCCGAGCTCCTGCTCGATGGTGATCTCTCCCCCGCGCGTGACGACAAGCGCCGACTCAGCGCCGGCCTGGCGCAGGCATTTGAGGCATTCAAGGCCCAGTGCCGCACCGCTGGCGCCAGACACGCCAACGACAATGCGACGGGGACGAACAGAAGACTCAGGCATGACAACTCCTTAACTACTTGGTAGGGCTACTTACTAGAAGGCGAGCTCGGCGGCCCACTTCTCTTCATCGATCTCCATGAACTGCGAGCGGATGAAGTTCTTCTTGAGGTTAAACGGAACCGTGCAGTCGAAGATGGCCTTGCAGGCGATACCGTGCTCGCGGATCGAAGGATCGAACGCGGGGTCGTTGGACGGATCGAGCACGTGGCAGTGGCAACCGGGGATGGTGATGAGGTCCACGTCGGCCTGGAAGCGTGTGGTCATGGCCCACATCACGTCGCTCATATCGAAGATGTCGACATCCTCGTCGACAAGGATGACGTGCTTGAGCTCGGAGAACGCCGAGAAGGCGAGCATGGCGGCGTTGCGCTGACGGCCCTCGTCATTTTTGCTCGACTTCTTGAACTGCATGATGGCAACGAACTTGCCGCCACCGCAGGGAGCGGCGTGAACGTTGAGCAGGCGGCCCGGGATAGCGGTCTCGACCATCTTGTAGATGGAGGCCTCGGTGGGGATACCGGCCATGGACACGTGCTCGTGCGAAGGGCCGATGCAGCTCTCCATAATGGGGTTGACGCGCGTGGTGACGGCGGTGATCTTGATCACCGGGCAGACCTTGGCGCCACCGGTGTAGCCGGGGAACTCGGGCATGGCGTAGCCGTGGCCGTTGACATCCTCGTTGATGGTCTCGTCGTGCATGAGGTAGCCCTCGAGCACGTACTCGGCATTGGCAATGCACTTCTGCGGAACGGTGACGCAGTCGGCAAGCTCGACGGCGCGGCCGCGCAGGGCGCCGGCGATCTGCAGCTCGTTGAAGCCGAGCGGCGTGGTGGGAGCCTCGAAGCCGCAGCACATGTACACGGCGGGGTCCAGGCCGATGGAGATGGAGATGGGCATATCCTCGCCGCGCTGGCAGTACTCGTCAAAGAACGCACCCAGGTGACGGCTGCCCGGGGTGATCCACATGGCGAGCTTGTCCTTGTCGACGCAGGAGAAGCGGTGGATGGTTACGTCGGACTGGGTGCCATCGGGGCTCGTGCCATAGGCGAGGCCCATGGTGATGTAGGGGCCGCCGTCAACGGGCGTGTTGGTGGGAGCGGGAACGATCTTGCGCAGGTCAAAGCCCTCGTCGGTCGCCTTGTACACGACCTCCTGGCAGTCGACGTGCTTGCCCTCGGCGATCTGCTCGGGGGCGATCAGGTTCTCGAAGCGCTTGCCGATCTCGAGGCCCAGGTGCTCCTCGTCCAGGTCGAGCAGGGCGGCAACGCGCTTGCGGCTGGCAAGCATACCGATGCAGACCTTGGCGTCGTCAAAGCCCTTGACGTTGTTGAAGACCATCGCCGGACCCTCTTTGGTCGGGCGCATGACGGTGCCGCCAGCACCGACGTGACGGTAGACGCCCGAGACCTCGGCATCGGGATCGACCTGGGTGTCGGTCTCGAGCAGCTGGCCCGGCATCTCACGCAAAAAGTCGAGCGCGGAACGCAGGTCGTGGATCTGGGAAGCATCGGTAGTGGACATGGCGTACTCCTTTCGGGAGAGTGTCCGGCGACGGGGTGCCGCCGGACGGGGTAACGTAATGGGGCCGCGGCGCTCACAAATGGAGCGCTCGACCACTCGAAGTTCAAGCGCTTGGCTGCTTACAGCCGGGGCGCTCGACCGCTTACATCAGGCCAAAGAGGTGGAACCAGGCGGCCTCGACCAGCACGACGACAAAGACGACCGCGGTGAGGGGGATGCCCATGCGCATAGCCTCTTTGGAGGTGTAGCCGCCGGCGTCCTTGCCTTCGCCGATAAGGATCGGCAGGTTATGGAACGGCAGGATGTAGTGGATGTTGATGGACGTGAAGACGATGAGCGCCACGGCGAGTGGGCTCACGCTGGAGCCGGCGGCAAAGCTGATAAATGCCGGCACGCACACGCCGAGCACGGCCATGACCGAGCCCATGAACATGTGGATGATCATGGAAAGCGCGGCGACGAGCAGGGCGAACAGGAAGATGTTCTCAGGCACGGAGCTGGGGAGCACGACGTCGGCGATCCAGGCGTTCATGCCGGTGGCACCGCCCACGGAGCCCACGGCCATGGCGGCCGTCAGGAACATGAGGGACTTGATGTCGACAGCGTTCCAGCTGGCGGGAGTGAGGACTTCGCCGATGATGGGCATGGCGAGAGCAACGCCAATGGCCAGGGTGACCCAGCCGATATAGTCGCCCGAGACGGTGAGCCACAGCGCGATGGCGATGACAAGCCACACGATGGTGCGGATCTCCTTGACGGAGAGCTTGCCGAGCGCGGCCTGCTTGGCCACGATCTGCTCGCGATCGTAGACGAGCTCCTTGCTGGGCTTAAAGAGGAAAAGGCCCAGGAACAGGGTGCACAGCAGCGCAACCAGCATAGGCACGCTCATGTACAGGAACCAGTCGACGAAGGACGGGCTCATGCCGCCGGCCTCGGCACTGTACTGCGCAACGAGCGGGTTAAGCGTGGAGTCGCCCGTCAGGAAGAACATGGAGCCCGGGGCGGCAGCGGCAAACACGAGGAAGCCGAGCTTGCCCTTGTCGTCGTCACCGTAGCCGGCGGACTCGGCGATGACCGAGACGACGGCGAGGATGAGGAAGGCGCGGGGGAACGGATGCGGGATCAGCAGCGACAGCACAAAGGTGAGCGCGAAGATCGAGATGATGAGCGACTTGGCGTCGCGCACGAACTTGAGCATGAACGCGTAGGCGATGCGCTCGCCCAGGCCCGACTCCTTGACCGCGCTGGCGATGAGGTAGGCGCCGATGACGAGCCACATGGTGGCCTTGGTCCACGAGCTAAACGTGGAGGCGACCGTCGCCGAGATGCTCGCGGCGCCCGTGTCGTCCACGCACACCTTGAACAGGACGAGCAGTGCGCAGTAGAGCAGGCCCACAAAGCCCGGCTGTGCCACGCCGCATGCCCAGAACACCACCGTGGCGAGCGTCAGTGCCAGACAGGTCTGACCGCCGACCGTGAGCTCGACCGTCGAGCTCAGCTCCGCCAAAGGAAGAAACTTCACCAGCAAAAAGACAACGATACCCAGCACAAAGCCAATTTCGCGCTTGGTGATCTTAAACGCCTTCTTTTCCGCTTCCATCTCCCCACCTTTCTTGTTGGGGGCGCTCCGAATTCGCAGCCATGTTGCCGCTTAAAAAGGGGCGCCCGTTATCGGACACCCCTTACGTTGCGCTGTGTTGCGGCAATACAGTCAAGCGGATTTTTTGGATGAGAAGCGATTCCCTAGACAAAAACCGTCACAACATTCGACGCTTTTCCTCGTTTTCGAGATTTTCGCCGAATGTTGTGACGGTTTGGATGTGGCAAAGGGACTGTCTTTTTTACATAGCGAGGGCCGTGCGGATGAATGGGTCGCCGAGGGCCTCGCGGAGCCAGGGGGCCAGCTGCTCGGGGTGACCCTGCAGGTAGCCTTTGAGCTCGGACGGAGCCACGCGACGCACTTCCGAGATCTCCTCTTGGTTGATATGCAGCTCGCCCGGCTCAACATGGGCAAGGTAGACCTCGCACCATTCGCACTCGCAGCGACCGTCGCCGTGGTCCTCGCGGTACACCACGTGTCCGAGGTGCTTGAGCTGATCGGGCTCGCGCGTAATGCCGAGCTCTTCGTTGATGCGGCGCGCCGTGGCGGCCGCGACGTCTTCCCCGGGGAGCGGATGGCCGGCGCAGCTATCGGCCAGCACCCCGCCCCACAGGCGCTTGAGCGGACTGCGGCGACAGAGCAGCAGGCGCGCGTCTTCGCCCCGGCCCTCGACCAAAAGCGTCAGAAATGCCTGATGCAGGATGCCCTCACCAGCATGGGCCTCGATGCGGTCGACGGGGCCAAGCGCCTCGCCGGTCGCAGCATCGACCGCCACGACCTCGGCGCCCGCACCGCCCTCATCCCAGCCGGCGCGCAGAATGCGGGCTGCGGCTTCCTCGAGCGCGGCGATGAGCTCCTTGGTGGTGTCGAGCACGCGCTGCAGGTCGTCACCGCTCGCTTGTTCAACATGAAAACCCGTGCTTGCAACTACCGGCACGCCAAAGCGCGTGGCCAGCGCCGCCGCGATATCGTGCGCCGGGATCTCGTCTCGATGGCACGGAACGGCCAGGATGCTCACCGTTGCCGTACGGCCGGGCTCGGGGCGCGGAATGGCCTGCGCCGTGGCGCCCAGGTGCGCAAACTCCGGCGAGCAGGCGTACACCGCCATGCCTCGCGGCGTCACCGTCAGCTGGGCCTCGAGCGCAAACTTGCCCTCGCCCACTGCAACCTTTGTCGTGTGCATACCCATGGGATCTCCTGCCGCCCGCGATGTACCTGAGACCATCTTCGCCTGTATTGCGACTATACAGGCAAGCCCTCCATGTGACAAAGGGACTGCCCCTTTGTCACATTCTGTTAGAGTTGCAGGGATTGAATCCCGCTTATTCATGCGACATTGGAGTGACAACCTTGACCGCCGCAACCACGCCTAAAAGTAAGCCAACCGCCGCCGCGCTCTCCCCCGCGCGCACCAAGCTCTGCCTGGCGCTGCTCGTGCTGTTGGGATTCTCGCTCGGCTGCTCCGAGTTCGTGGTCATCGGCATCGAAAGCGACTTGGCAACGGAACTCGGCATATCACTTGCCACTGCGGGCCAGCTCATCAGCGTGTTTGCGCTCGTCTACGCTATCGCGACGCCGGTGCTCGCGCTCAGCACGGGGCGATTCCGCCGCTACCAGCTGCTCGTGTGCTATAGCGTCGTCTTTGTGCTCGGCAACCTGGTCATGGCGTTGGCTCCCAACTTCCAGGTGCTGTTTATCTCACGCATTGTCCTGGGCTCTGTCTCGGGTGCGCTGCTCGCCGTGGGCGTGACGTACATCCCTGAGCTGCTATCCCCGCAGCAAACCTCACTTGCCATCTCGGTCGTGTACGGCGCGTTTTCCGTGGCGATGGTCTTTGTGACCTCGATTGGCAAGTTTGTGGCCGACACACTCGATTGGCACGTGGCCATGTACGGCACGCCGACCTTTGCCGTTTTAATCTGTAGCGCGCTCGTGGCGTTTATGCCTCGCGCCGGGCAGACCGATGAGCCCGCCACCTTCCGCGAGCAGGCGGGGCTACTACGCGAGCCGAGTATCATCACCGGCATGCTCATCTTCTTGTTTGGCGTGGGCTCGGTCTACGTATTCTACGGCTACGTGACGCCTTATCTGGAGCAGGTGCTGGGCATGGATACCGTTCAGGCGAGCACCACACTTATGGCCTATGGCGTGTTCTGCCTGATCTCGAACATCCTGGGCGGATGGATCGATGCGCGTTTTGGCATGAAGGCGCTGCTGGTTACGTTTGTGCTGCAGGCGGCGGCACTGCTCGGGCTGTTTGCCGTGGGCGCCGCCATGCCGCTCGCGCTGGTCTTTGTCTTTAGCCTGGCGATGCTCATGTACCTGTTCTCGGTCTCATGCATCACGCACTTTATGGACGTGGCACGCAGCCGCCATCCCAAGTCGATGGTACTCGCAAGTTCGGTTGAGCCCATGGCGTTTAACGTCGGCATCTCGTTTGGCACCGCAGTGGGCGGCGCCGTGGTAAGCAGCGTTGGCATTGCGTACGTGGGCGCAGTGGGCGCCGCGTTCTCGCTTGTGGCCTGGGCCCTCACGCTGGTGACGATTAAGCTGGCTCGCTGGGAGCGCCGTCGTCAATCAGCACGGCCCTCAATACGGGCATAGGGGCAAACATAGCCCAAGGTGGCGAGTAACCGGTGAAAACCGCCCAATATGAGTATGTTTATCCGCCTGGAAGCTTCAGCAGTGCAATTTCGTGTATTTGAGATACACGCTTTTCTATTATTTCGTGTATTTCAAGTACATGAAATCGTACTAAACTATGTATCTGAAGTACACGAAATTGGAAAGGCGGCCCCATGCGCAGATCAATCGAGTCCGTTATCGAATCATGGGCGACAAAGGACGCCTCACGCCCCCTCCTCATCCGTGGTGCGCGACGCGTAGGCAAAACGTACGCTGCCGAGGAAATCGGCAGGCGAATCGCCGGCGATGCGTTTGTCAAACTCGACTTTCAGACCGATCTTGAGCTGATCGCTCCGCTGTTCGATTGTCCCACCGACGACGTTGACACCATCGTGGCGCGGATTTCAGACTATAAACGCGCCCCCATTCGCAAAGAAACCACCTTCATCCTGTTTGACGAGGTGCAGCTCTGCGAACGGGCGCTCAACTCGCTTCGCTTTTTTTCGGGTTCGGGCTGGCGCATATGCGCGACCGGCAGTCAGCTCGGCGTCGCCACGCGCAAACGTAAGCTGCCTTTTCCCAGCGGCGTTCGTCAAGAGACCATGCATCCTATGTCGTTCGAGGAGTTTCTCTGGGCGCTCGATGAGGAGCAGATGGCCGATGCCATTCGTACCCACGCCGGCACGCTCGAGACCTACGCCGCGCACCAAGCCGCGCTCAGCCTGTTTCATCGATACCAGATCGTGGGCGGCATGCCCGCCGCCGTCAACGCATATCGCAAGACGTTATCCATCGAGGATGCGCGCGTCGAGCAGCGCGAAATCAACGAGACCTATACCGCCGATATGACCGACCCCGAAAACGGGATCAGCGGCGTGGCGGCACGCAAGGTCTGGCGCTCCATTCCGTCCCAGCTGCTGAGATCGTCCACAAAAAAATTCAAGTACTCCGAGGTCGAACGCGGAGGCCGTCGCGCCAAGCTTATCGAGCCGCTCGACTGGCTCGAAGGCGCCGGTATCATATCGGTCAACAACCTGACCGAAGGCATCGAGCCTCCCCTCGTTCCCTTCGACGACGAAGATGGAAGTTTCTTTAAGGTCTATCTTCTCGATACCGGCCTCATGTTCTACAAACTCGGCATCAACCCGAGGCTCTGGCTCGACCTCAAAGAAGATTCCGCCATAGCGCTATCTTCCGACTTCCGAGGCGCCCTGGCGGAAAACTCGGTCATGCAAGCATTTTCGGGTAACAGCTTGCAGACGTATTACTGGGTGCCGCCGTCGTCTTGGAAGACGACCGGCGAGCTCGATTTTCTACTTCAGACCGACCGTATGGAAATCGTGCCCGTCGAGGTAAAGTCCGCACGCAACGTGCGCGCGAGAACCCTCGGGTCGTTCATGGACAAAGCCCGATCGCCATATGCCTACATTTTGTCCGAGAACAATTTTTTCCGCAGCGAAACCGATGACGGGCGCGAGCTACGCCACCTCCCCTTGTACGCAGCGGGCTTTATTGGAGCAAACTGCCTCAAGAGCAGTCTGTAAGCCCTGCACGACCGCCTAGAAAGGAAACCGCTCATGCAACGCATACTGTTTATCTGCCATGGCAACATCTGTCGCTCGACGATGGCTGAGTCGGTGTTTACCGAGCTGGTGCGGCGCGCCGGGCGCGCGGGCGAGTTTGTCATTGACTCCGCTGCGACCTCGACCGAGGAGATCGGCAACCCGCCACACCACGGTACCGTTGCCAAGCTGCGCGAGGTCGGGATTCCCGTCGTCGCACATCGTGCACGTCAGGTGCGTCGCGCGGAGTATGGCGACTGGGACCACATTGTCTATATGGACGACGAGAACGCGCGTGGCCTGCGTCGCATCTTTGGCGACGACCCCGACGGCAAGATTACGCGCATGCTCGATTGGACCGAGCGCCCCGGCGACGTGGCCGACCCCTGGTACACCGGCAATTTCGATGCCACCTACCGCGACGTACTCGACGGCTGCACCGCTATGCTCGAGCAGCTGTAGGCAATCGAGGTCGCGGGCCACGCCTTTGTCGCATCGGGGACTGTCCCTAGACCGGCTTGACCTCCAGCTTTATCCCCTCGGCACAGGAGTCACCCAAAACATCCGAAAGGGCCCAGGTCGCATATAGCGGCAAATAAAGAACAGCTCCGCTGCGTTCAACGTTGCCTCTCGAGAAAACAATCCCGAGCCTTACGCCATATTCGGTCGTATCAAGCACATGACCGAGCGCGGCGTGCGCGTGGTAATAGGAACCCGATTTAACCTCGATCGGAACAGCCGTTCCATCCGGTCCGTCGACCACAAAGTCCACTTCGCCGCGCTTCTTTGTCTGATAGTAGTAAAGCTGGCGATTTTGGGCAGTCAGCTGCTGGGCCACCACGTTTTCGTAAATACCGCCCAGATTGGGTTCCTTGCTATCAAGATACGCCGCCTGGGCGACGCCAACGGGGTAGCGCGCCATCAACATGCCCGTATCCGATTGGTATAGCTTGAACTGCGATGGCCGTGCCGTCTTGAGCAGGGGCGATTTTGGCTCGGTTACGATATCGGCCTTGAGAGCAACGCCGGCATCGACGAGCCAGACAAAATCTCGCTGGTACTTGTCGTAATGCGCCTTGGGGTCAATGGAATTGAGCACGAAGCGTTTGTTTTCGCCCTCGAGCATAATAGGGAGCTGATCGTAAATGCTCTGCACCTGAAGGGCTCGCCCGCTTGCATACTTGGAGATATCCCGCCGGTACTGTTCGTTGAGCTCTGACTGTAGCTGACGAACAGAGGCAAGGTCGCCCCGCGTGTCAAGAAAGCGCTGCACGACCTCCGGCATTCCGCCGACAACGGTATAGGTCCTGAAGTTTGCCATCATCGCGTCATGAATGTAATCAGGAATGGGCTTCTCGCTGATACACGCGTCGCGTATCGTTTGGCGAGCTCCCTCGCTCACCCCGATCGCCCAGCAAAACTCCTCAAAATCGAGCGGGAACATCCTAAGCTCGTGAACATATCCCACGGGATAGGACCTAACGCCCTTGAACTGGGTCCCGAGCATTGACCCCGAAAACGCCCAGCGGCACCTCCCGTCCTCAACAAGGAACTTTGCCATCGTCATGATGTCGGGGGCCTCTTGGACCTCATCGATAAACACGAGCGTTTTGCCCGGTGCTATCGGCTTTCCCGAGAGAAGCGTCACCCTGCTGATGAAATCGTCGGCATCCCGTGCCTCGAGAAGAGCATCTTTTGCCTGGCGATTTTCCGCGAGATTGAGCTCGATATAGGTTGCGTAGTTTGACTTACCGAACTCGCGAATCGAGTAGCTCTTACCGATTTGGCGAGAACCCGTGACGAACAACGCCTTTCGTTCAATGGATCTCTGCCAACAATCAAGCTCATCAGCGATTTTCCTGCGCAACATAAGCTCTCCCATCGCCTCGATAAATGAAATGCAGATATTTATATCGACTATTATCGATGAAATGCAGAGATTTTTAGTACCGAAATTGGATGAAATGCAGAAATTTGAGCTTACTCGCGCACAGAACAACGACGCGTGCGCCTAAGCATGGGCATAAGTGAGGTCGGAATTCTCGCATACAAATCGAGCGAGGACTATCTCCCACTTTGAGTGCGAAATTGCGCCCAAAACGGGAGATAATCCACGCTCGATATTTCGACGGGAGAAAATCCTCGCTCGGTTACTCGTCGACGATCTCGGCAAGCCAGACGTTCAACGTGTCGACCTCGGGACAGCAGAACTTTGCCGTGCCGGGCTCGTTGCCAGGCACGGTTCCGCCATAGCGCAGGATATCGATATAGGGAAAGCCCACGTGACATGCCATGGAACACATCTTGCCGCGGTCGCGGTCGAAGTCGAAGACGTCACCCGGCTTGTGCCCGTGATGGCAGCGGCATGTGCCCAGCTGGTCCACGCAGCTCACGCGGATACGCGGACGCTTGCCACGCGGCACGCCGAGCGGCCTGTTCTCGCCCGCAGGCTTGACGCCGTCCTCGCCAGCATTACTCATGGTCAATCACATCCAGGCAGGCCTCGATGGGAAGGCCAGCCGACTTGTCCTCTTGGTCGGCATTGCGCTCGATAAGCTCAGCCACCACACGCATGGCATCGGACGTCGCGCGCTGCAGACTCCAGCCTGTCATAACGCGGCCGACGAGCACCGCCGAGAACGTGTCACCCGTGCCCGGGAAATAGACCGGAATCAGGTCAAAGGGAATCGTGAAGTACTCCCCCGCCACATAGTCGTAACCGATAACCGCGTTCGTGCCATTGACCACGGCGCTCGTAATGACCACCGATTTGGCACCCAGCTCGCGCACGGCGTCCACAAGGGCGCGGGCCTCATCGGGCGTGATCTGCTCTGCAATAGGCGTATCAGTGAGCAGACAGGCCTCGGTGTAGTTGGGCACCGCGTAGTCTGCGCACTCCAGCAGGTGCCGCATAAGGCCAATCGTGGACTCGGGCACGCCCGCATAGAGCTTGCCGTTGTCGCCCATGATGGGGTCGACGAACACCTTGGTGCCCTTTTGCGCGCGGCGGTGGCAAAAGTCCGAGATGATACGCGTCTCTTCCTCGGTCACGATAAAGCCGGTCGAGATGGCGTCGAACTCAAAGCCGAGCTCCTCCCAGATGGCAAGACTCTGACGCACGTACTCCGTGGTGTCGTGGATGTAGAACTTGGGGTAGTTGAGCGTGTCGGAAACGAGCGCCGTCGGCAGGTTATGGATACGGTAGCCCATGTGCGACAGCACCGGCAGCATGGCGGAAAGCGCGACCTTGCCGTAACCGCACATATCGTTAATCAGCAGCAGCTGAGTGTTCTTCATGAGGGTCTCCCTTGTTTCGGGCACAGCGCAGCAGCGCCACAGTGCGACTAAGTGTAGCGCAGGAGGCGTTGTGGGCGGAGGCGAGCGGTACGAAGGGCAAATTGTTGCGGAAAGGTTTCGGAAATGGGGGCTGTTTGCTCCATAGCGGCCTAGTTGATGCTACTCATATAGCGCCATTTCAAAACTATGCCTATTTACTACGTTTAACCGCCCGCCTCCAACCACAACGAATTTCTCTCCAACAAAACCGCCGGTAGATAGCTTGCGTTTTTTCAGAAACAGCTGTTGTGGTCAGCGATGCTGGATTCATCGTAGTAATTAGGCATAGTTTTTGGCAAGGCCGCTTCGAAAGGCATCATCGCAGCCCAAAACGATACCTTTTCCTTCGTCCCCAAGGGATCAGATTGCCGCTTAGGAGCGTTTGCAGCATCGAGCGGTTACGGCGTTTGGTAAAACGCCGTAACTTAATAAGTTTGGTACCTTGACATTTATTTCTTGCACTCCTAAATTAGTTAGGCACAAAACAATTGCACTACCTAACTAAAGAAAGGAGCGATACCATGTGCGATGACCACATCGGCCTCTGCCCCCACACGCCGGGCGGCGACCCCCATGAACCCGCAGATGCGCCCGCGGCACAGTCCCAATCAGACGCGCTCGCCAAGCACATCCTAAACGGGCTGGGCTTCTGCGGCCACTTTCTGCACTTTCACGGCGGCGGCGCCTCGGGAAAGGCCCCCATCGTCTGCTTGCTCGCCAAGCAGCCAAACGGCGAGATGTCACAGCAGGAACTAGGCCTGCACTTTGATCTTAAGCCCGGTTCGCTTTCCGAGATTCTCTCCAAGATCGAATGCGCCGGCCTTATCGAGCGCAGCCGCAATCCCAAAGACCGGCGGCAGCTCACCATTCGCCTGACCGAAGCGGGATGGGAAAAGGCCCACGTAGAGCAGGCGGCCCGCATTCGCTTTAGAGAGCAGGCCTTTAGCGCGCTCACCCACGACGAGCGCGAGGACCTCGCCGAAATGCTCGATAAAATCCGCGTAACCTGGGAGGAACTGGATGATTAAAACCCTCATGGGAAGCATCCGCGACTATATGAAAGTCACCGTTGCCACGCCGTTGCTCGTGCTTGGCGAGGTGCTCTGCGAGATGCTGATTCCATTTATCACCGCCAACCTGATCGACGCTATCAAAGACGGCGCCACCGTAGCCGAGATGCTTCCCACCGCAGGCTTTTTGGTGCTCATCGCGCTAACATCCCTTGCTTTTGGCGCCGCGGCCGGCGTCACCTGCAGCCATGCGAGCTGCGGGTTCGCCAAGAACCTGCGTCACGACCTGTTCTACAAGATCCAGACGTTCAGCTTTGCCAACATCGATGAGTTCTCGAGCTCCTCGCTCGTCACGCGCCTGACCACCGATATCAACAACGTGCAGCAGGCCTTTATGATGATCATCCGTATCGCCGTGCGCGCGCCGCTGGTATTGATCTTCGCCTTTACCATGGCGTTTATCATGGGCGGCAGCGTCGCCATGGTCTACCTGGTCATCATTCCGCTGCTGGGCTTTGGGCTGTTCTTTATCATCTTTAAGGTGCGCCCCATCTTCTCGCGCGTGTTCCACAAGTACGATGCCCTTAACGAGTCCGTCGAGGAAAACGTCACCGGCATGCGCGTGGTCAAGAGCTATGTGCGCGAAGACTTTGAGAAGGAGAAGTTCGCGACCGCCGCGCGCGACGTCCAGATGGACTTCACCCGCGCCGAGAAGCTGCTCGCCTTTAACAACCCCATGATGAACATCTGCGTCAACGGCGCGTTTGTCGTCATCATCTACCTGGGCTCCAAGCTCATCATCACGAGCCAGGGCACGCTGTTCGACGTGGGCCAGCTCTCCTCGACCTTTACCTATGGTTTCCAGATTCTCATGAGCCTGATGCAGCTGTCGATGATCTTTGTCATGGTGACCATGGCCGACGAATCGGCACACCGCATTGCCGAGGTGCTGGCCGCCGAGCCCACGATCGCCGATCCCGCCGAGCCCGTGCTCGAGGTTGCCGACGGTTCCATCGACTTTGACCACGTGAGCTTTAAGTATTCCAAGCATGCGAAGCGCCAGGCGCTCGACGATATCGACCTGCACATTACGAGCGGCGAGACCATCGGCATCATCGGCGGCACCGGCTCGGCCAAGTCCACGCTCGTCAACCTCATCGCCCGCCTGTACGACACCACCGAAGGCGCTGTGCGCGTGGGCGGCGTGGACGTGCGCGACTACGACCTGGACGCGCTGCGTCACCAGGTCGCCATGGTGCTGCAGAAAAACGTGCTGTTTAGCGGCACCATCGCCGAAAACCTGCGTTGGGGCGACCCGAACGCCACCGACGAGGAAGTCCGCGAGGCAGCGCATCTGGCCTGCGCCGACGAGTTTGTCGACGGTTTCCCCAAGGGCTACGACACCTGGATCGAACAGGGCGGCTCTAATGTTTCGGGCGGTCAGAAGCAGCGTCTGTGCATTGCGCGTGCCCTGCTGCGTCGCCCCAAGATCTTGATCCTGGACGACTCCACCAGCGCCGTCGACACCAAGACCGACGCCAAGATCCGCGCGGGGCTGGCAAGCTATCTGCCCAACACGACCAAGCTCATCATCGCCCAGCGCATCAGCTCCGTGCAGGACGCCGATCGCATCATCGTCATGGAGGGTGGCCGCATCGCGCAGATCGGCAACCACGATGAGCTGCTTAAGACGAGCGAGATCTACCGCGAGACCTTTACCTCGCAAAGCAAGATGTCTGCCGAGGGCGAAGGGGCCGTCGAGGCCGACACCGAGGCATCTGCAACGCAAGCTCAGACCCAGGAAGGAGGCGAGGCACATGAGTAAGGCAACGACCGCCGAGCGCGCGCTCAACCGCAAGGGCGGCACCATGTCGCGCCTCATCAAGACGCTCTTTGGCTTCTACCCCGTGCTTTTGCCCCTCGTCGTCGTCGGCGTGGTGCTCTGCGCCATCATCAACTCCATCGGCGCGACCTTCCTTCAGAGCGCCCTGCAGATTATTAGCGAATCGTGGCAGTCGGGCGACTGGACGACCGCGCAGCCCAAAATTCTGAAGCTTGTGACCACCCTCGCCTGCATCTACGGCGTCGGCATCCTGTCCTCGCTGTTCTGGAACCGCGCCATGGCCATCGTCACGCAGGGCTCGCTCGAGAAGCTGCGCGAGATGATGTTCAACCGCATGCAGGACCTGCCGATCCGCTACTTCGACACGCACCAGCGCGGCGATATCATGAGCCACTACACCAACGACATCGACACGCTGCGTCAGATGATCAGCCAGTCGCTGCCCAACCTGCTCATGACGATCATCATCATCGTCACGGTGTTCTTTATCATGCTGTACTACAGCGTGTGGATGTGCCTGGTCATCATCGCCGGCGTCGCCTTTATGACCTTTATGACCAAGCTGCTCGGCTCCAACTCCGCGCGCTTCTTCATTGCGCAGCAGACCGAGCTCGGCGTGGTCGAGGGCCATATCGAGGAAGTCATGAACGGTCAGAAGGTCGTCAAGGCGTTCTGCCACGAGTCTGCCGCCGAGGGCGATTTTGACGAGCGCAATGAGAAGCTCTTCGAGGTCTCCCAGAAGGCCAACATGTACGCCAACATCCTCATGCCCATCCTTATGAACCTGGGCAACCTGCTCTACGTGCTGGTCGCGCTGGCGGGCGGCATTTTCCTGGCGCTGGGCGTGCCCAACCTGAGCATCTCGGGCATGGCGCTGTCCATCGCAGTCGTAGTGCCGTTCCTCAATATGACCAAGCAGTTCTGCGGACAGATCGGCCAGATCTCGCAGCAGATCAACGCCGTGGTCATGGGCCTCGCCGGCGCCGACCGCATCTTTGAGCTCATCGACGAGAAGCCCGAGGCCGACGAAGGCTACGTGACACTCGTCAACGCGCAGGTCAACCCCGACACTTGGCAGCTCGAGGAGGCTGACCACCACACCGGCATGTGGGCATGGAAACATCCGCACCGCGCAACCGGCGAGATCGAATATGTGCCGCTGCGTGGCGATCTGGTCATGGACAACGTGGACTTTGGCTACACGCCCGACCACGAGGTGCTGCACGGCGTGTCCGTATACGCCAAGCCGGGTCAGAAGGTCGCGTTTGTCGGCGCCACCGGTGCCGGCAAGACGACCATCACCAACCTCATCAACCGTTTCTATGACATCGCCGATGGCAAGATTCGCTACGACGGCATCAACGTCAACAAGATCCGCAAGGCAGATCTGCGCCGCTCGCTGGGCGTCGTGCTGCAGGACGTGAACCTGTTCACCGGCACCGTGATGGACAACATCCGCTACGGCAACCTGGACGCCACCGACGAGGAGTGCATCGCGGCGGCCAAGCTCGCGGGCGCGGACGACTTTATCACCCGCCTGCCCGACGGCTACGACACCATGCTTACCGGCAACGGTGCCCAGCTGTCGCAAGGCCAGCGCCAGCTGATTTCGATCGCGCGCGCCGCCGTGGCCGATCCGCCGGCGATGATTCTGGACGAGGCTACGTCGAGCATCGATACCCGCACCGAGGCCATCGTGCAGGAGGGCATGGACAAGCTCATGGAGGGCCGCACGACGTTTGTCATCGCGCACCGTCTCTCCACCGTGCGCAACTCCGACGCGATCATCTGTCTGGACCACGGCCGCATCATCGAGCGCGGCAACCATGACGAGCTGATTGCCAAGCGCGGGTACTACTACCAGCTCTATACCGGCGCGTTTGAGCTCGAGTAGGACCGGTTACTGACGGAGGGTTCCCCGGGGCGGCGGGGTAATTCCTCCGTGCTCAAACATTCTCGCTGCGCTGCGAAACTGCGCGCGGAGGAAATACCCCGCCGCCCCGGGGAACCCTCCTGCGCGCAATCAGCCCGTCATTTAGAAGGAAATAAAAGTTTGTGAGCCCCTGGCCGGTTGGCCAGGGGCTCTTTTTGTGTAAATTTGTCGCATGCTTCGGGTTGTGATATAAACGTAGCATGCTACAGAAAGGATGGTGGCTGGAATGGTTCCCGAAGATGCTGTTGGACCCCTGTTTAAGGTAATCAACGAGCGCATGCAGGCGTCTGCCGACGCGGACCTCAAGGAGCAAGGACTCACTTTTGCGCAAAGCCAGGTGATTGTCTACCTCATCGAGCACGCGGGCCGGGCGCTCCAAAAAGAGATTGAGACCAACCTCAAGGTCTCTCACCCAACGGTCTCCGGCCTCGTCAGCCGGCTCGAGAAAAACGGCTTTGTGCGCACCTGGGTAGCCGAGGATGACCGACGTAATAAGGTCGTTGAGCTCACGGACAAGGCACACGATGCCGGTGATCGCATGCGTGCCACAATGCGCGAACGCGATCGAGAGCTGCTCGCCGGCCTTGATGAGCGCGAGCAGACGGAGCTCATCCGCATGCTCAGGCGAATCTACGCCAACGTCTGCAAACAATAGCCTCAATAGCACCCGTCGCCCACCGGATTCATTCCACCTGCGACGGGCTTCTTTACGCCCCATTCCGTAGCTTGCTACATAATTTCAGCCCGATTCGTACAGAAAGGAACATACATGATACGAACGCTTGCACGGAGCCTGCGGCAATACCGCAAGAGCTCCGTCACCGCCATCCTGCTTTCAATCCTGGAGGTGATACTCGAGATCGCTATCCCACTCGTCATGAGCGACCTCATCGACCGCGGCATCCAGGCAGGCAATATGGGCGAGGTCTGGCGCCTTGGCATCGCCCTGCTCGTCCTTGCCGTTCTCGAGTTTGGAGTGGGCGCCGGCGGCGCCTGGATGGGCGCACGTGCCTCGGTGGGATTCGCCGCCAACCTGCGCGACGATATGTACGACAACGTGCAGACTTTCTCTTTCGGCAACATCGACAAGTTCTCTACCGGCTCGATCGTCACACGCCTCACCACCGATGTCACCAACGTGCAAAACGCCTACATGATGATCATCCGCATGGGCGTGCGCGGACCCGTGATGCTCGCGTTCTGCTGGATCGTGTCGTTTACCATCAACCGGCAGATTTCGTTTGTGTTCCTGGCCGTGATCCCCATCCTTGCCATCGCGCTCGGACTCATCATGTGGCGCGTAAGCAGCATCTTCAACCGCGTTTTCGCTACCTACGACACGCTCAACAACGTGGTGCAGGAAAATGTCGCAGGCATCCGCGTGGTCAAGTCGTTCAACCGCGAGGAGCACGAGATTGGCAAGTTCGGCCGTATCAGCCAACGCATCTACGAGGACTTCGCCCGCGGCGAGCGCCTCATCGCACTCAATACGCCGCTCATGCAGGCCTGCATGTACGCATGCATGATACTCATCTCGTGGCTCGGCGCTAAGGCCATCGTGGCCTCGGGCAACAACGCCGCGCTCGGCCTCACCACAGGACAGCTCACCGCACTCTTTACCTACGCCACGCAAATCCTTATGGCGCTCATGATGCTCTCCATGGTCTTTACGCTTATCGTGATTGCCCAGAGCTCGGCCAAGCGCATCGCCGAGCTACTCAACGAACAGAGCGACATCGCGAGCCCCGAGCCCGGTCGCGCCGTCACGCAGGTTGCGGACGGTTCCGTGGAGTTTGACCACGTGAGCTTTGCCTACGCGAGCAAGGCCGAGAAAAACGTACTCGAGGACGTAAACCTCACCATCAAGAGCGGCGAGGTCGTGGGCATCATCGGCGGCACGGGTTCGTCCAAGTCGAGCCTTGTGAACCTCATCGCCCGTCTCTATGACGTCACCGCGGGCACCGTGCGCGTGGGCGGCATCGATGTGCGCGACTACGACCTCGATGCGCTGCGCGGCCAGGTGGCCATGGTACTGCAGAAAAACGAGCTCTTTAGCGGCACCATCGCCGAGAACCTGCGCTGGGGTGACGCCGAGGCCAACGATGCAGAGCTGGTGCGCGCCTGCGAGCTCGCCTGCGCGGACGAGTTTATCGACCAGCTGCCGGACGGTTACCAGACCATGATCGAGCAGGGCGGCACCAACGTCTCGGGCGGGCAGAAGCAGCGCCTGTGCATCGCCCGCGCACTCGTGGCCAAGCCGCGCGTGCTCGTACTCGATGACTCCACGAGCGCCGTCGACACCAAGACCGACGCCAAGATCCAACGCGGCCTTGCCGAGTACCTGCCCGCCACGACCAAGATCGTGATCGCGCAGCGCGTGAGCTCGGTCATGCACGCCGACAAGATCGTGGTCATGGACGACGGACGCATCAGCGCGGTAGGCACGCACGAGGAGCTCTTGCGCACGAGCGATATCTATCGCGAGGTCTTTGAGTCGCAGCAGAAGGGAACGGCAGAGGATGAGTAAGCAGAATAAACGCCCCGCAAACGGAGCGGCACCGGGCGCCGACGTGCCCGCGATGCAACTCGACATGGCAACCGTCAAGCGACTGCTCTCGTATATGTCCTGCTACCGAGGACAACTTGTACTCGTCGTCGCGTGCATCCTGATCTCTGCTATCGCAAGCGCCGCGTCGTCGATGTTTTTGCAGGCACTCATCGACGACTACATCGCCCCGCTTTTGGCGACTGACGCTCCCGTATGGACGGGCCTTGCGCACGCGCTCATCACCATCGGCGCGGTCTATGTGGTGGGCGTCGTGGCCACACTCGTCTACAACCGCGCGATGGTTACTGTGGCGCAAGGCACGCTCAAACACATCCGCGACGATATGTTCTCGCACATGCAGACGCTCCCCTTGCGCTACTTCGACACGCACGCGCACGGCGACATCATGAGCCTCTACACCAACGACACCGACACCCTGCGCCAGATGATCGCGCAGTCGCTCTCGCAGCTCGTAAGCTCGGTATTCACGCTGGTCGCGGTCTTTGTGTGCATGCTTTGGATGAGCGTGGGGCTCACCGTGGTAGTCTGCGTGCTCATGGCGGCGGTGCTCGTGTTCGTGGGCCGCATCACGGGGGTCATCGGGGCGTTTTCTATCGAGCAGCAAGATACGCTCGGCGCGCTCAACGGCTACATCGAGGAGATGGTCGGCGGGCAGAAGGTCATCAAGGCCTTTTGTCACGAGGACGCCGCGCGCACCGGAATGGGCAAGCTCAACCGTGCCTGGGCAAAGGCTGCGACGAACGCGCAGGGCGTGGGCAATTCGATCATGCCCATGATGAACGCGCTTGGCTACCTGATCTATGTGGTGGTGGCCGTGCTCGGCGGCTACATGGCCATCGCAGGGACACCCAACCTGGGACTTACCGGTTTCGACACGTTCACGCTCGGCGCCATCGCATCGTTTTTGACGCTCACGCGCAACTTTATGAACCCCGTAGCGCAAGTGTCCAACCAGCTCAACTCGATCATCATCGCGCTTGCGGGCGCCGGGCGCATCTTTACGCTCATGGATGAGAAGCCCGAGTCCGACGACGGTTACGTGACGCTGGTCAACGTGCGCGAGGACGCGGACGGCGCGCTTGTCGAAACGAGCGAGCGAACCGAGCGCTGGGCCTGGAAGAACCCACATCACGATGGCGGCTGCGGGCTCGTGCCGCTCAAGGGGCATATTATGCTCGATCATGTGAGCTTTGGCTATGTGCCCCAAAAGCTCGTGCTGCACGATATCGAGCTCGAAGCCGAGCCCGGGCAGAAGATCGCGCTCGTTGGTGCGACGGGCGCCGGCAAGACCACGATCACCAATCTTATCAACCGCTTCTACGACATTGACGACGGCAAGATCCGCTACGACGGCATCAACGTCAACAAGATCCGCAAGGCCGACCTGCGCCGTTCGCTCGGTGTGGTGTTGCAGGACGTGAACCTGTTCACCGGTACCGTCATGGACAACATTCGCTACGGCTGCCCCGGCGCCACGGACGAGCAGTGCATCGAGGCAGCGCGGCTTGCAAACGCCGACGGGTTTATCCGCATGCTGCCGGCGGGCTACGACACCGTGCTTGAGGGCGATGGCAGCGGACTCTCGCAGGGCCAGCGCCAGCTGATCAGCATTGCGCGCGCCGCGGTGGCCGACCCGCCCGCGATGATTCTGGATGAGGCCACGTCGAGTATCGACACCCGCACCGAGGCATTGGTGCAGCGTGGCATGGATGCGCTGATGGAGGGCAGGACCACGTTTGTGATCGCGCACCGTCTCTCCACCGTGCGCAACTCTGACCTGATCTGCGTGCTGGATCACGGGCGGATTATCGAGCGCGGCAGCCATGATGAGCTGATTGCTAAGCGCGGGTATTACTACCAGCTGTACACGGGTGCGTTTGAGCTCGAGTAGGTAAACCCACGGGCTCCGTCTCGTGAGGGCGGCATATTACCTCCGTGCTCAAACATTCTCGCTTCGCTGCGAAACTGCGCGCGGAGGTAAAATGCCGCCCTCCCGAGACGGAGCCCTGCGCGCAGTCAACTCCTCATTTGAACGGAATAAAAGATAGTGAGGTCCTGGCCAAATGGCCAGGACCTCTTTTCATGGCAGTCTTTTTGGGACGGGGCTTTTTAGCTGCCTTCAAATTAGCCGCCCTCTGTTACAGGCTTACCGGTCCTCGCGTTGCGGCCCGGCTGGCTCGGCCGTCTTTATGCGGTTCTTGTCGATGTACATGTTTTTATCGGCCTGGGAAAAGAGCTCGCGCATCGTAGGCGGTTCATCAAAATCACTGGAAAGCGCATAGCCCACCGCGTAGCTGATAGGCATGTCGGGGTGAGCCTCGGAATACTCGCTCACGTTCGCACGAATCCGAGCGAGACAGGATTCCACGGCAGCTCGATCGGCATCCCACAGCACCGCGATAAACTCATCGCCGCCGTCGCGGCCCACAAAGCAGGTCTCGGACGCCACGCACCCCAGCTGCTGGGCAAAAGAACGGATGTATTCGTCACCCTTCTCGTGGCCAAAGCTGTTATTGACCGTATGCAGGTTGTTCAGATCGAAAACACACAGCGCAACAGGCGCTTCGGCGGAAACGGGATGCCCCTGCCCCAAGATTTCCTCGCACTTGTTCTTGTTGGGCAGTCCCGTGGCTTCATCGAGATAGACTTTGTTCTGCAGCTCGCGATTGAGCGCGGCAGTGCGCACCGCGCGAGCAAGTTCGACCGCAAAGGTCGCCACCAGGCCCACGATGTCGATAATCACCGAACCCTCAAGGCGATTGAGCGCCGTGGCCTTCTCCTGGGAGTAGTCCTCCGCAAGCCTCGTGGCATCGTCACAAATGCCAAAGAACTCCTCGCTCATGGCGATGATGTCGGTGTTCTCGTAGCCGACTTCGCGCACACGGGCGATCTCGGTGCGAAGCTTGTCAAAATAGCTCGCAAGTTCGGTCATCTTTGCCTGATACTCATCGTCATCCAGACGGACGAGATTGAGGTCGTCGCTTCCGTAGCGCAAACCATTAATGTATGAATCCACAGCCTTGAGTAGGTCATCTTGTGGCTGGCCCGCGTCCTCGAGCTTAACGATACGCTGCGTGGTGCCGCGCACCAGACCGGCGTAATTGACCACGCGCGCCGTGCCCTGGATGTCGGAGACGAGCAGCATAACATTGATAAAGAAGAAGATGAGAACTGCCGTGAGCACCATCATGAGAAGGCGCACCGCCTGGCTGGCCTTCTTGGCGACAAAAGTATTCACAAGCTCACTCCCCAAAATGGCAAAAGATCTGGTGGCACGCAGTGTGCTGAAAATCACGTGAGGCAAACTCTACCAGATGATTTTTCTAGGACGGGGATTAAAGAATCATCGACACGATAGCTATTTGAGAAGTTGGGCCATGGCGTTGACGAATTTTTGGACTTGGAGGGTGGGCTCGAGCGGATAGTGCAAATAGACCGGCACCTCGCGGCCGCACAGGAACGGCACACCCATAAAAGCCGGGTGTACGCCTGACCAAGCTCCGCAGGTGAGCACCGCGTCGCCCTTTTCCTCCGCCTCGTTAAAGAGCGCAAAGTCAAAGCTGTCCACGTCGATCACGTCCACGCCGCCGTCGGCCAACAGGTCGATACGCAGGCTGTCTATGGCGTCGTTGCCGTGACGGAGCACGCGCAGGCGCATGCCCTCCAGGTCGGCAACCGTGATGCGCGTCTTGCGCGCGAGCCGGCTCGTGCGCGGCACATCAATATAAAACGGCACGGTAACGATGCGGAGCTTTTGGCAGGCGTCGCCCCAGCGCGGGGTCGAAAAACTCGACTGCACCACATCCACCTCGCGCCCCAGACTGCGCATGACGGTCTCGCGCTCATCGTAAAGGTCCCCCACCGGCACAATCTCAAAACGCAAGCGCGGCTCCATGTCGTGCACCTGCGGCCACAGCGCGAGCGTGTGGCGCCCCGGGCACATCATCGACACGCCCAGGCGCACGGCGCCGCCATCGCCCGCCGCGCGTCGGGCGCGGCGCAGCGCATCATCGGACTGGCGCATGATCGAGCGCGCGTCGTCCACCAGTAGCGCACCAGCCGGCGTCACCTTAACGCCCGAGTGCGACCGCTCGAACAGCGTGATGCCGAACTCGGCCTCGAAGCCCGAAACCTGCTTGACGAGTGCCGGCGTCGACACGCGCAGCTTTGCCGCGGCACGCGAGAAGCTTCCCAGCTCCGCGGCGGCCGATATGGCCTCAAGTCGTCGATCGTACACGTCAATCTCCCGTTTCCAGACGTATGCCCATGCGCGGCCGCAGGGGGTTGTTTTGGCAGGTCACACACTCAATTACGGACAAATCTACTTGCGAGCTATAAACCAATGGTTTACGCCATTCTAACAAATATGCAATTCACCTGCGCGAATTCAAAGCATACGATAACCAGCGAAAACCACGTGGGTCGATTAATGGGAGCGGCCCACAGGGAGGCACAAGAAGGGAAGTTCCTATGAGCAATTGGCTTAAGCTCGAGGGCGACGTCTGCGCCGTGACCGGTGCGCTCGGCGGTATGGGCGTCGAGATTTGCCGCGAGTTCGCCCGCAACGGCGCCAACGTCGTCCTGCTCGACCTGGACGAGGAGAAGGTCAAGACCGCAGCCGCCGACCTCGCTGCCGAGTTTGGCATCCACGCCGAGGGCTACAAGATGAACGCCACCGACGAGGCCGAGGTTCAGGCCGCCGTCGACGCCACCATCGCCGACTTCGGTCGCGTCGACGTTCTCGTCAACACCGCCGGCGTCCTGCGCTTCGCAGCCATGGAAGACCTGCCGCTGAGCGACTGGAACGAGGTCCTCAACGTCAACCTTACCGGCTACTTCATCACCTCGCAGCGCTTTGGTCGCGAGATGATTAAGGCCGGTCAGGGTCGTCTGGTGCACATCTCGACCGTTGCCAGCCACTCCCCCGAGACGTTCTCGGGCGTGTACAGCTCCACCAAGGCGGGCGTCAACATGATGTCCAAGATGCTGGCTGCCGAGTGGGGCCCCTACGGCGTGCGCTCCAACTGCGTCGAGCCTTGCTTTGTCAAGACCCCCATGTCGGCAAGCTTTTACGCCGACCCCGAGGTCGAGAAGAGCCGCAGCCGCCTCATCGCCACGCGCCGCATCGGCGAGGTCAGCGATATCGCCAACGCCGTCATGTTCCTGGCGTCCAAGCGCTCGGACTTTACCACCGGCGACGCCATCAAGGTCGATGGCGGCTTCTCCAACATGATGGGCGATCTCACCGCCAAGCCCGGCGGCCGTCGAACCTTTGCCGACAACTACCTCAAGAACAAGGGCGTCGAGCTTTGGTCCGACGAGTCCGGCGTCGCAAAGCCGACTGACCAGTAAACCAGCCCGACAGGGAGGCTCGCGGTGATGCCCGCCCCTCCCCCGCATCGATTAGAAAGAGTCCCATGACTTCCACCAACTCCAACAAGGGTCGCGCCGTCGTGCTTTCCGCCGCGTGCGTCACCATGTTTTTCATCAGCTCCATCGCGCTGTATTCCGTCGTGAGCAAGAACCTGCTCGCCGTCTACCCCGAGTGGTCCAGTGCCCTGACCTGGGCTTTCCCGGTCTTTCAGACCATCATGGCCGTAACGGGCATCTTCGCCGGCCGCATCTCCGATAAGATCGGCCCGCGCAACGTCGTGATCGCCGCCGCCGTGTGCTACGGCCTGGGCTGGTTCATGTCCGGCACCGTTACCGAGCCGTGGCAGTTCTACCTGTGGTTCTCGCTCGTCGCCGCTGTCGGCAACGGCCTGGGCTACAACCCGGCACTCACCACGGGTCAGAAGTGGTTTATCGACAAGAAGGGCCTCGCCTCCGGCATTACGCTCGCCGCTTCGACCGCCGGCCCCGCCGTGCTGTCCCCGGTGCTCGCCTCGCTGCTCATCCCGAGCCTCGGCATCTTTGGCGCCCTCAAGGCGCTCGGCGTCATCTTCTTTGTGACGATCGCCGCCTCCGCCCTGTTCCTGAAGGCCCCCGAGGCCGGCTGGCTGCCCGAGGGCTTCGAGGCCCCCAAGGGCGGCGCACACGCCGGCACCTTCGGCGACCTCACCCCGGGCGAGATGGTCAAGACCCCGCGTTTCTGGGTCCTCATCGTCACCTTCGCCTTTGCTGCCACTGCAGGCACCCTGCTCGTGGGCAAGGTTGCCTCCATCGCCGCCGTCCAGCTCTTCGCCGACCCCACGAGCGCCGCGGCCGTCGCCCTCGGTGGCGTGGTGGTCTCCGTCAACACCTGCGCCAACCTGGTCGGCCGTCTGTCCTTTGGCCAGATCATCGACAAGCTCGGCGCCTACAAGTCGCTGCTCATCAGCCTTGTCGTCACCATCGTCGCGCTCGTCATCATGTCGATGAGCTTTACACAGAGCATGTTCTTTGTGGCGCTCGCCCTGCTCGGCTTTAGCTTTGGCGCCCTGCTCGTCATCTACCCGCCGCTCACCGGTGGCGCCTTTGGCACCAGCAACATCGGCGTCAACTACGGCATCATGTTCCTGGGCTACGCCGCTTCTACCTGGATCAGCCAGCCCATCACCGCCGTGCTGTATCACGCCGAGGCCGGCAGCGCCGCCTACCAGCAGTCCTTCTACGGCGCCATCGTGATCGCCGCCATTGCCGTCGTGCTCACCGTCTACATGATGGTCTCCGACAGCAAGAAGAAGTCCGCCTAGTTTTACCGATGCGACAAAGGGACCGTCCCTTTGTCGCATTCCACCAGCCACCAGTATTAAGGAGTCGAAATGTCTGAGCTCAACCCCGTCCGCATTGCCGTCATCGGCGCCGGCGCCATGGGCCGCAACCACATCCGCTTTGTCACCGAGGAGCCCGAGGCCGAGCTCGTCGCCATCGCCGACGCCTTTGAGGGCGCCCGCGCCACGGCCGAGGCCGCCGGCGTGCCGTTTTACACCGATCCCGCCCAGATGATGGACGAGGTCAAGCCCGAGGCCGTCATTATCGCCACGCCCAACGACCTGCATCTGGGCGTTGCCCGCGAGGCCGTGAAGCGCAACATCGTGCCGCTGGTCGAAAAGCCGATCTCCAACGACCTCGAGGATGCCCAGGCCTTCGCCGCCGAGGCCGAGACCGCCGGCGTGCCCGTGCTCGTGGGTCAGCACCGTCGCCACAACCCCTTCGTCAACAAGGCCAAGGAGATCATCGAGTCCGGCGAGCTGGGCAAGCTCACCGTGTCGAGCTTCCACTATATGATCTATAAGAATGACGAGTACTTCGATGTCGAGTGGCGCCGCAAGAAGGGTGCCGGCCCGATCCTGGTCAACCTGGTGCACGACGTCGACCTGCTCCGCTACCTGCTGGGCGAGCCCGTTGCCGTCCAGGGCATGCAGTCCAGCGCCGCCCGCGGTTTTGAGACCGAGGACTCCGCCGTGGTCAACGTCCGTTTTGCCGATGGCGCGCTCGCAAGCATGACCATCTCCGACGCCACCGCCAGCCCCTGGAACTGGGAGGCAACCGCTCGCGAGGATCCGCAGTATCGCCCCTTCGACGCCGATGCCTACTTTATTGGCGGTACAAAGGGCGCCCTTTCGCTACCCCGCCTGCACCAGTTCTCCTACGACGGTGCCTCCAACTGGCACAAGCCGCTGCAGATGGAGATCCCGGCTGTGGACCCGGCGCTGCCGCACAAGATGCAGCTCAAGCACTTTGTGAAGGTCGTCCGCCGCGAGGTCGAGCCCGTCGTGACCCCCGCCGACAACGTCAAGACGCTCACGCTTCTCAACGCCATCAAGGAGGCCGCCGAGACCGGCCAGCTCGTCGAGCTGTAATGCCTTAGGGCAGACCGCGGCAGAAGCCCCATGCCGAGCCCCTCGGTCCGCCACCAATAAGCCCCTCTTCTTTGCCCCGCGAGCAGCCTCCTGCCCGCGGGGCATTTTGCTACCTTGCCGACGATTTTTCTGGGGCGGGGCTATTTTGTACCTCGGCTTGATTCGTTTGCCACGAAATGCGCCTATCTACTACGTTTAACCGATTACCCTCAACCATACCGAATTTCGCGAAATAAAAACCGCAGGTAGACGGCTTGCCGATTTTCGGAAAACCCAGGCATGGTCGACCTATACGGTTCAAACGTAGTAGATGGGCCGTTTTCATGGCGCAGCCCCAAAACAGTCTTTTAGGACGGGTGGTATCCTTGGTAGCTCTGTGCTGCAAACGCACCTCAAACGCAAGGAGTCCCATGGATCTTATCGCCCAGCTCGCCCGCGAGCTCAACCTTAAGTCCGCCAACATCGAAGCGGCCGTCAAGCTCATCGACGAGGGCAACACCATCCCCTTTATCTCGCGCTACCGCAAGGAGGCCACGGGCGGCATGGACGACGTCGCCCTGCGCGCCCTCGACGAGCGCCTGTCATACCTGCGCAATCTTGAGCAGCGCAAAGAGGACGTTATCCTGCTCATCGACGCCCAGGGTAAGCTCACGCCCGAACTCGAGCAGCAGATCCGCGAGGCCACGCAGCTCCAGCGTGTCGAGGACCTCTACAAGCCCTACCGCAAAAAGCGCATGACCCGCGCACAGAAGGCCCGCGAAGCCGGCCTGGAGCCGCTCGCCAACATGATCATCATGCAGGCCTCGGCCAAGGGCAGCGCGCTCGACGCCGCCGCAACATACGTCAACGAGGAGGCCGGCTTCGACACGCCCGAGAAGGCGCTTGCCGGCGCCGCCGACATCGTGGCCGAGACGGTGGCCGAGGATCCCGAGAACGTCGCCGACCTGCGCGCCTTTACGCAAAACACCGCCGATATCGTCGTCGAGGCCACCGACCCCACGGAGAAGACTCCCTACGAGCCCTACTACAACTTTGACGAGCCGCTGCGCCGTATTCCCAACCACCGCGTGCTGGCTATCGACCGCGGTGAGCGCGAGGGCAAGCTCCGCGTGCGCGTGAACGTCGACGGCGCCGCCGCCACGGCACGCCTCGGCAGCCGTTGGTCCCGACGCCAGGGCGTCTTCGCACCCGTCTTCGATGCCGCCATCGCCGACGGCTACAAGCGCCTCATGGCCCCCTCGCTGGAGCGCGAGGCCCGCGCCAAACTCACCGTTCGCGCCCAAACCGAGGCCATCAACGTCTTTGCCAAGAATCTCGAGGGCCTGCTCTCGGCACGCCCCGTGCGCGGCGCCCGTGTGCTCGCGCTCGACCCGGGCTACCGCACCGGCTGCAAGGTCGCCGTCATGGACGAGACCGGCAAGCTGCTCGACCACGGCGTGGTCTACCCCACCAAGCCGCGCCACGACGTCGCCGGCACCAAGCGCGAGCTCGCTCGCCTCGTCAAGAAGGACGGCGTCAACACCATCGTCATCGGCAATGGCACCGCTAGCCGCGAGACCGAGGAAGTCGTCTCGGAGTTCATCGCCGAGCAGGCTCCTGGGCTGCGATACACCATCGTCAACGAGGCCGGCGCATCGGTGTACTCCGCCTCCGAGCTCGCAAGCCAGGAGTATCCCGACCTGGATGTCACCGTACGTGGCGCCATGAGCCTGGGCCGCCGCCTGCAAGACCCGCTGGCAGAGCTCGTCAAGATTCCGCCCCAGTCCATCGGCGTTGGCCAGTACCAGCACGACCTTGACCAGGCCGAGCTTTCACGTACCCTGGGCCACGTGGTGGAGGACGTCGTCAACCGCGTGGGCGTCGACGTAAACACCGCGAGCGCAAGTCTACTGGGATACGTATCGGGCATTACGCCGAGCGTAGCCAAAAACATCGTGGCCTACCGCGAGGAAAACGGTGCCTTTACCGATCGCCGCCAGCTCAAGAAGGTCCCCAAGCTGGGACCCAAGGCATATCTCAACGCCGCGGGCTTCCTGCGCATCAGCGGCGGTAAGAACCCGCTCGACGCGACAAGCGTCCACCCCGAGAGCTACGAGGTGGCCACGGCCGTCCTGGAGCGCGCCGGCGTTCAAGCCAGCGAGCTCAGCCGCGGCGGCGTGCCCGACATCGAGCACCGCCTGGGCAGCATCTCGGCGCTGGCAAGCGACCTGGACTGCGGCACCCTCACGCTCATCGACATCGTCAACGAGCTCAAGAAGCCCGGTCGCGACCCGCGCGACGACGCACCCGAGGTGGTCTTCAGCCGCTCGGCGCTTTCCATCGACGACCTAGAGCCCGGCATGGAGCTCAAAGGCACGGTGCGCAACGTCGTGGATTTTGGCGCCTTCGTCGACGTGGGCGTACACCAGGACGGCCTCGTGCACATCTCCAAGCTGGCCAACCGCTTTGTCAAGCACCCGAGCGACGTGGTGCGCGTCGGCGATACGGTCAAGGTTTGGGTCGAGAAGGTTGATCGCGACCGCAAAAAGATCTCCCTCACCATGGTGCAGGGGAAGTAACAGCAAAGGACGAACCACCGCTGCCCATCGTCGAACTTGCAAGTTTTCTCACCCAATGGGAAAACTTGCAGATACCACAACAAAAAGGTGCCGCCCATCAAAGAGGCGGCACCAACAAAGTCTCATTCAGCTCAGAACCTACTGGCAAGCTCGTGCCGGCAGCCCCGGCCTTCCCTTTCCCTAGCGCGACCCTCGCAAAGCGCGTGAGCGATAGGGAAAGGGAAGGCCGGGGCGAACAGCCCACGGCGCAGCCAGTGTTCGCCCTACGGCAGAATATGGAAGCCCAAAGCGGCGATATCCTTGGCAAAACCGCGCACGGTATCGAGCGAGACCTCGTACGGGTCACGGCCGATGTTCTTACGCTTGGCCAGGATGCTGTTGGGCACCGTGATAATCTGGCAACCGCATCCTTCCGCCTGGTAAATGTTGATGAGCTCGCGCGTGGACGCCCACAAGACCTCACAGCTGGGCTTTGCGGCGGCCTTCTTGACCGACTCCGTCATAAACGGAATGGGATCGACGCCGGTATCGGCGATGCGGCCGGCAAAAAGCGAGATGATAGACGGCGTCTCGGCGTCAACGGCCTCGACCATCTCATCGACCTGCTTAGGCGTAAAGATAGTGGTGACGTTGACCTTGATGCCGTCGGCCGAAAGCTTGTGGACCAGCTCGGCGGTGGACTCGCCCTTGGTGGTCACGCACGGGATCTTGACGTAGACGTTCTCGGCCCAGGTAGCGATCTCGCGAGCCTCAACCTCCATGGTCTCGACGTCGTCGGCAAAGACCTCAAACGAGACGGAAACGTCGGTGATGTGGGCCAGGACCTCCTTGGCAAACGCGCGGTAATCCGTCACGCCGCCCTTCTTCATAAGGGACGGGTTGGTCGTGAAACCCTGAACGTTGCCGTTCTCGTACATGTCGAGCATGCCCTCGAGGTTTGCACCGTCAGCGAACACCTTGATTGCCATCTGCCTGATTCCTTTCGCTTGCACATGGGCGTTGCACTGCTAAACACTTTACCTACGTTTATCAAGGCGTGAGCTGCGGGTTTTTATCTTCTCGGCGAACGGTATAAACACCTCAGTGTTTGGATTGATAAATCGATTGAGCATGCAAAAGCAAAGAGTCGCAGTTTGAGCAAACGTCAGAACGCGGGATTCATTAGATGAGGCCGAAATGCTGCATCGCTGTGACGGTGCCGTCGTGTGCGACATCGTCGGTCACGTAGTCGGCGACCGCCTTGACCTCGGGCATGGCGTTGCCCATGGCGACAGCCGTCTCGACCGCAGCGAGCATGCCCAGGTCGTTGCCCGAATCGCCAAAGCCAAAAGTGCGCGCATTTCCCTCGCGGCCCAGATACGCCAGCGCTCGCGTCACGCCCACGCCCTTGTCAATACCCTTGGGACTCAGCTCGCGGTTCTGACCACCGGTGTTGCACAGCTCAAAGTTGCGATTGATAAAGCCGTCATCGTTGGCTACACGAGCCAAACTGGGCACATTGAGGCATACCTTGCCCACGCGCAAGCTGCCGTCGATGCGCATCTCCTCGGCGCTGTGCACCACAGAGGTACCGATTAAAGACGAGCGCTCAACGCCCACAGGCTCCAGCGCAAAGGTCGCAGCATTGGACTCGAAAAAAACCTCGATGCCGGCATCCACAACGCGATGCGCAAGCTCCTCAACAATGTCTTCGTCAAAGCAGTCCTCATGCACCACGCGGCCCTCGACCTCGAGCGTCGCCCCCGCCATGGCAACGATACCCGCCGGGTTCAGCGCGCGCAGGCCATCGGCAATCAGCCACAAGGGACGACCCGTGCAGATAAATGCCCGGTGACCCGCATTGCGCAGGCGACCAAATGCATCGATAACGGACTTCGACGGATGGACTGCATTGAAGTCCTTATCGGTCATATCGTCGGGATCGAACGACGCCAGCGTGCCGTCCACGTCAAAAAAGAGCACAGCGGATTCGGGGCACGCATCAATCATATGGGTTCCTTTCGAGGATAAGGGCAAACGAAGCATCCATCATATAATGGAGCGACGCAACCAGAGAGGTCACCCATGGAATTTTACGCAAGCTGCCCCGAGGGCTTTGAGTCCGCACTCGCCGATGAGCTTAAACGCCTCGGGCTTTCGCATGTTCGCCGGCTGAAGGGCCGCGCCACGTTTGAGGGCGAGCTCGAAGAAGGCTACCGCGCCTGTCTGCGGTCGCGCCTGGCGAGCCGCGTGTTCGTGGTACTCGGGCGCTTTGAGGCGCAGGATGCCGACGAGCTGTACGATGGCGTTTACGACATCGCCTGGGAGACCATCATCCGCCCCGGCGCCACCATCGCCATTACCGCCCGCGGCGTGACCGAGCAGCTGCGCAACACGCGCTTCTCGGCCCTGCGCGCCAAAGACGCGCTGTGCGACCGCCTGGCCGAGACCACAGGACGTCGCGCCGATGTCGATGCCGCCGACCCCGATGTTCACCTACTGCTTTCGCTGCGCCAGCGCCGCGCGAGCATAAGCCTAGACCTTTCGGGCGACCCGCTGTTCAAGCGCCTGCCGCCCGCAGCGACCCGTGCCGGCGAGGGCGCGCACGTGCTGCGCCCCGACTACGCCGCTCTGGTGCTGGCGCAGGTCGGCTGGACCGCACTGTGCGAGCGCGAGCTGACGGCCGATGATTACGAGAATGAAGCCCTGCCCACGCTGATCGATGCCTCGTGCGCCGGCGGCGGTCTGCTGCTGGAGGCCGTGAATATCCTGACCGACCGCGCCCCGGGTGCCGCACGCAAGCACTGGGGTTTTGAGGGCTGGCAGCTGCACGACGCCGCCCTGTGGGAGCAGCTGCTTGCCGAGGCGCGCGAGCGCGGAACGGCAGCGCGCGAGCGCCAGGCGCGCATCGTGGCCGTAGACATCGACCCCGCCGCCCGCAAGACTGCCGAGCGTATGATCAAGTGCGCCGGCTACAAGCGTTTCGTCGACTTCTGCGCTGCCAAACCAGCCACCGTGCTGGACCATGCAGGCGCTGTCGCCGGCGCCGCCGTAGTCGCAGACACCACCGAGACCCCGCTTTCGCTCATGCACGACGCCATGACGCTGGTCGGCGAGCTGCGCCGCGCGCCCGAGCTTACCGCCGCGCCGGTCGCCACGCTCGCCCGCGATGGCCTTATGGCCCGCGCGCTCCATGCCGAGCCTGCGCGCTCCATCGCCGTCATGCCCAATAACGAGGAGGCGGCTATTGAGGTCTGGCCCTCGCTCGACCACGCCACCGCGGCATTCGAAGCTGCGACCAGCGCAGATGCCGAACAGCAGACCGCAGACGCTCAAGACGAAGCCGCCGACACTCCCATGCCCGAACCTGCCGCCACGCTCGACCTGGGCGACGGCAAGCCGCTGCCCGTGCTCATCCCCGAGTCCGAGCAGTTCGCCAACCGCCTGCGCAAGAACGCCCGCCTGCGTCGCAAGTGGGCAAAGCGCGAGGGCGTGAGCTGCTACCGCGTCTACGATGCCGACCTGCCCGACTACTCCGCCGCCATTGACCTGTACGAAGGCTGCCCGCAGACGCCGGGACGCTGGCTCGTCATCGCCGAATACGCCGCGCCCAAGACCATCGATCCCACGCTGGCCCAGGCCCGCATGCTCGACATCTTGGCCATCGCGCCGCGCATCCTAGATGTTCCCGCCGAGCATGTGCACGCCAAGGCCCGCATGCGTTCGCGCGGCGGCTCGCAGTACGGCAAGCAGGGTGCCGGCAAGGGCGGATCGGGCGAGCGTGCCAACATCGCGCGCCGTCGCCTGCCGCTCATCGAAGAGGGCGGCCTTACCTTTGCCGTCAACTTTGACGACTATCTGGATGTGGGCATCTTCCTGGACCACCGCGTCACCCGCAACCTGGTGCGCGAGCACGCCAAACAGGCACGCCGCTTCCTCAACCTGTTCGCCTACACCGGCACCGCCACCTGCTATGCGGCAGACGGCGGCGTCGAGGAGACCGTGACGGTCGACCTTTCCAACACCTACCTGGACTGGGCCGAGCGCAACATGCGCCAGAACGGCTTTGTTGGCCCGCAGCATCACTTTGTGCGCGATGACGTGCTCGCCTGGATTCGTGACCAGCGCCAGACGCGCAACCGCTGGGACCTGATTTTTGTCGACCCGCCCACGTTTTCGAACTCGTCCAAGATGGGCCGCCGCACCTGGGATGTCCAGCGCGACCATGTTGAGCTTTTGGCCGGCGTATCTCGCCTGCTCGCACAGGGCGGACATGCCATCTTTAGCTGCAACCTGCGCGGCTTTCGCCCCGAGACGCGCAAGCTCGCACGCGCGGGCGTCGTGCTGGAGGACATTACGGCGCAGACCATCCCCGAGGATTTCGCACGCAACCAGAAGGTGCATCATTGCTATATCGTGCGCCGACTGCCCATCGAGGACGCCATGGCCGAGGTCGGTTTTAGCGCCGAGGAGATTGCCGATCGAACCGAGGAGCTGCGCAACCCCGAGGCGCGCAAGCCTCGTGCAGCAGCGCCCGCGCACGCGCAGGCCGGCAACGGCAAGTCCAACTTTGCCGGCAAACCCTCCCCCGCCGGAAAGCCCAAAAAGAAGAAGTTCTACGCCAGCAAGCCCAAGGGCAGATAACAAAGTTGCGGTGGAATACGGACTGTTTTACCTGGAATTAGGCAAATTTAGACCGTATTCCACCGCAACTCATATTGGGATGGTGATTGGCGATCTAGCCTTGGGTGACCAATCGGTAACCGATACCCACGTGCGTTTGAATATAGCGCGGATGCGCGGGGTCGGACTCGATCTTCTTGCGCAGCGTGCCCATAAAGACACGCAGGCTCGCTAGGTCGCTCTTAGTTGCCGTACCCCAAATCTCGTGCAGGATAAACTGGTGCGTCAGTACCTTGTCGGCATTGTGCGCCAGCAGGCACAAAAGCTTGTACTCGATCGGCGTCAGATGCAGCTCCTCGCCATCCATCGTGGCGATGCCGGCATCAAAGTCGATATGCAGCTCGCCGGTATCGAACGAGCCCTCGGAGGCAACACTGCCCGTTTGCGTATACGAAAGGCGCCTGAGCGTCGTGCGAATACGCGCGAGCAGCTCCTCGACCGAAAACGGCTTGGTCAGGTAGTCGTCGGCGCCGGCATCGAGCGCGCGAATCTTGTCCGCGTCCTCGCTGCGCGCCGAGACCACGATGATCGGCATGCCCGACCATGCACGCACCGACTCCACCACCTTGACGCCGTCCATATCGGGCAGGCCCAGATCGAGCAGCACGATGCTCGGCGCCTGCGACGAGGCGGCGGCGATGGCGGCGTGAGCGGTCTCCACAGCCATATGGCGCAAGCCGTGTGCCTCGAGCGCGGCAACGATAAGATTGCGGACGGCGGGATCGTCCTCAACGACCAAGATGAGCGGTTTTACGGCAGAGTTCGGCACAGCGCTACTCCTTATCAAACGAAACGTCGGCGGCGGGAAGCTCAATCGTAAAGACCGAGCCGTGCGGCTCCGCCGCGGCAAACTCTATGCTACCGCCATGTGCCAGCGCAATGGAGCGGCACAGGGACAATCCCAGGCCCACGCTGCGTTGGCTATCGGCCAAGCCATGGTTGGCGGTGTAGAACGACTCAAAGATGCGCTCGCGGTCCTCGGGTGCAATGCCCGGCCCGTCGTCGGCGACCGAACACCTCACGCACCCGCCGTCAGCGCCAATCGAGATCACGATATGCGAACCCGCAGGCGTATAGGCAATGGCGTTGTTCACCAGGTTGACCACGAGCTGTACCATCAGGCGCGCATCGACGTTGACGAGCGCTGGCTCGTCGCACGCCACTACCTTAAGGTCGTGCTCGCGCACAGCCGGATTTACGTGGCGCAGCGCCTCCTCGACGATATCGTCCATGAGCTCGAGCGTGGTCGACAGGCGCATGCCACCACCCTCGAGCTTGGTGATGGCGAGCAGGTTCTCGACGGTGGCGTTGAGCCATTGTGCATCCGAGCGAATGGACAGGAGCATGCCGCGGCGCGTCTGGTCGTCGAGCACGGCCGTGCCGGTCGAGCCCTGGTCGAGCAGCACATCGGCATTGCCCGAAATACTGGTAAGCGGCGTGCGCAGGTCGTGCGAGATGGAGCGCAGCAAGTTGGCACGCAGCTGCTCATTTTTAGCGAGCACCGCCGCCTCCTCGCGGGCCTCCATGGCGCGGGCGCGATCGAGCGCCAGCTCTCCTTCGCTCACGATGGCATCGGCAAGTGTCCGCTCCTCGTGCGTCAGCACGTCGGGCTCGGCAACGATAGCCAGCACGCCCACCACCGAGGCGGGATCGCCCGCGCGCACCATGGTGTCGCCCGAGCGCACGGTCAGGTAGATGCCGTAGAACGCCGAGCCGCCGTAGGTGGCATCGAGCGGCGTTCCCACATAGGCGGACGCCGAGAGCCGTGGCGGCATCTGCGGCACCAGCTCGTGCACCGGCGCGGCATCGCCCACGGCCGTGTACGTCGCGCGCGGCAACAGGTCATCGTCTTCCGGATCGGCGCTGTACCACACGACCGGACAGCCCGAAAGACGCGCCAGCTGCGTTGCCATAGCATGGACAATCTGCTGCTGATCGGCGCAGCGCTGCAGCATGCGATTGGTCTCGAGTACCATCTGCGTACGACGGTCGCTGGCGGCGGCCTGCGCCAAGGCACGGCGCAGGGCCAGCGCAATCGAGCTCGACACGAGCGAGACCGCAAACATGATAAAGAACATGCCGGGATAGACGCGGTCGATGAGCGACAGCGAGTAGCGCGGGTCGACAAACAAATAGTTGTAGAGCGCCACGGCGGCAGCCGAGCTCAGCAGGCAATACAGGCGGCTCCAGGTAAAGAAAGCGCACAGCTGCACGGCGAACACATAGACGATCATGATGCTCGGCGCGAGACCCGGATGGTCGAGCAGCGCGCCCGCAATCGTCGCCGCGACCAGCAGCCCCGCCGATACGCAGGCGTCATACAGAGGGCTGCGACGCGTCAGCGTCGTGCGCCGCCACCAAAAGTTCTCGGCAATATCGCCGTCCGCATGGACGTCCATCAGCGCCCCGCCCCTCTCTCAAAAACAAAAACCACCACAAAGGGGACAGGCACCTTTGTGGTGGTTTCCCCTTGTGGTGGTTCCAAGTGTATAGCCTTTACAGCCTGCGGTCGTTAGACAAACAGCACGTGCGCGAGCAGGGCGCACACGCACACCGCTCCAAATACCAATGCCACGATCGAAATCACGCGATCGACCATGTCCATGTTGGCCCGATTCGTAAAGAACCGATCTTCGGCGGCGTCGACGCGCGCCTCACGGACGTCAAGTGTCCTTGCATCCATGTTTACCTCCCCGGCTTTAGTTTTGCTCATCGATAACCAACTCCGTGTAGTCTCCGTCGGCTACGGGCGCTCGTTGGGGGCAAGGCGCTGCATCTTGCTCACGGCCTTAAACTTGGTGAACAGCGGCACGTACTCAAAGCTCACGTTGGAGTTCTCCAGGCCGTACCAGCGCGCGGGCGTGCCGGCGGCGCGGCGGATGATGTACTTGAGCGTGATGGCCGTGCGCTCGCTCGGCTCCACGTCGCTTTCGGGCGCCAGCAGCTTGCGGATCATGACGAACTTGAACGTGCCAATGTTGCCCGGATCCTTATAGACCGAGTAGTCGTGCGTCTGCGACGGCAGCTCGCCGCTGGCAGCCAGGTCCTGAACAACTTGGCGCAGGTAGGCATTGACGCGTTGGTTAATCTTGTAGCCCAGGTACAGATGCACGCGGAACACGTAGTCGGTGCCGAACGTCTCGACCGAATAGGCAAAGGTATGCGGCTCGTCCATGGTCTCGACGTTCACGAACCACCAGGCGCGAGCGCGCTTGGGATGCTTGTCCAAGATCGAGTAGACGATATCACGGTCGATGTAGTCGGTATGGGTGTCCTTGGTCAGGTACACGATGTTGTCGCTCATGCGCTCGTAACGGTCGTCGTCGCGCAGGCGCTTGAGCTGCGGCAGATAGCTGCGCAGCGGCAGCAGCGTAAACTGGCGCTGTTCGACCGCCGTGCCGTTGTACCAGCACACCATAATGCCCATGATGAGTGCAGCCATGAGGATGGTGAAGTAGCCGCCGTGGAAGAACTTGGTGAGTGAGCTCACGAAGAAGAAGCCTTCGAGCAAAAGGAAGAAGGCCGCGAAGATCCACGGAGCAACCTTGAGCTTGCGCTCCTCGTGCAGGTAGAAGAAGAGCAGCAGCGTGGTGCACATCATAGTCAGCGTAATGGCAAGGCCGTAGGCGGCTTCCATATGAGCCGAGTTCTGGAACAGCAGCACCACGATGACGCAGCCGACAAGCATGACGTTGTTGACCATGGGGATGTAGAGCTGGCCTTTGGTCTCGGCCGGATAGAAGACCTGCATGTGCGGCATGAGGTCCAGGCGACTGGCCTCGGACACCAGCGAGAACGCGCCGGTAATGAGCGCCTGCGAGGCAATGATGGCCGCGATGGTTGAAAGGCCGACGGCAAACGGACGCAGGCCCGGGGCGAGCATCTGGTAGAACGGGTTAAGGTCGGCAATGCCCATGAGCTCGGGGTTGGCAGCGTTGTTCATAAGCCAAGCGCCCTGGCCCATATAGGACAGCAGCAAGCAGCACTTAACGAACGGCCAGGTGGCGTAAATGTTGCCGCGACCCACATGGCCCATGTCGGAGTAGAGCGCCTCGGCACCGGTGGTGGCGAGGAAGCAGCTGCCCAGAATCATGATGCCCGCGTGGTTGTTGGGGCTTAGCAAAAAGGCGATGCCGCGCACCGGGTTGAGGCACAGCAGCACGGCGGGGTGCTGGAAGACAAAGAACAGACCCGTGCCGCCCAGGAACAGGAACCACAGCGTCATGATGGGGCCAAAGGCGTGACCGATCTTGGCCGTGCCGATGCGCTGCACCAAGAAGAGCGCAATGATGATGGCGAGCGTGATGGCGACAACGCGGCCCTGGTCATCCCCGAGCACGGCGTGAACCGCAGGGATGGTGCGCAGGCCCTCGATGGCCGTGGTAACGGTAACAGCCGGCGTCAGGATGCCGTCGGCGAGCAGTGCGGCGCCACCCAGCATGGCGGGGATGATAAGCCACTTGCCGCAACGCTTGACCAGGCTGTACAGGGCAAAGATACCGCCCTCGCCGTGGTTGTCGGCGCGCAGCGAGATCAGCACGTACTTGACGGTCGTCAGCAGCGTGACCGTCCACACGACAAGAGAGAGCGCGCCGAGCACGAACTCCTCCGTCACGCTTCCGATGCCGCCGTTGCCGGCAACGAGCGCCTTGGTTACATACATAGGGCTGGTGCCGATGTCGCCGTACACCACGCCCAGCGTGACGAGCATCGCCGAGATGCTCACAGGAATCGCAGCGTGCGAGGCTGCCTCCTTGGCCTTTTGTTCCATAAGCCGGTTTCCTCCCAACTTTAATGTTCGAAGGGATTATAGGCAATCGGCCCATGTTTTAATGCACTGTTTTCCCAGCTAGATAAACATTTATACGGCCTTTATGCCATCGCGCGATATGGAATGTGACAAAGGGACGCCCCCTTTGCCACATTCGTCATTTTCCGAGCCAGTTTTTGAACCACCACTCCATGGAGCGACTCATCTCGGCCATAAAGGGACTGGTGTGTTTGCGGGTGTAGATATCCACCACGCGCTCCCCCACCTCGCGGGCATGCGGGCGAAACATCGCGTCCATCTCGGCCACCTGCGCGTCCATGGTCGCGGCATCCGCGCGGCAGTAGCGCTCCTCGTGCACCAGGTTCACCACGGGGTGCGCGATTGCCGGGCGCTCCTTACGGGGCGTGCCGATGATGAGCATCGACAGCGGCATGGTATAGGGCGGCAGATCGAGCAGCTCGGCAACTTCCTCGGCATTCTCGACGATATCACCGATGTAGCAGCTCCCCAGCCCCAGGGCCTCGGCGGCAACCACGGCGTTTTGGGCGGCGATCACGGCGTCCTGCGCCGCGATGGCAAAGTCGCCCAGACCCGGTGCACGACGGGGCGCCTTGCCCGTACGCTCTACAAACTCGGGCTCAAAGCAACCCACATGCTCAAACAGATCGATCCACTTGGCATAGTCGACCACAAATATTAGTGCCCAAGGCGCCTTGGCGATCATGGGCTGGTGGTCGCACAGGTCGGCCAGACGATCCAGCGTAGCCTGCTCGCGAATGCTCACGATGGAATACATCATCATGGCGCCTGCCGACGGCGCACGGCTCGCCGCATGCAGAATCGCCGCCCGCTGCTCGTCGGTCACCGCCACGGGGCGGTCGTCGTCATCACGCGCGAAGGCACGCGTGGAGGAACGGTGCTCCAACGTGTCCAGCACCGCATTGCCCGTCGTCTCGACCGGATAGCCACACGTATCCACGCCCACAGCTCCGTCGCAGTACTCGGCGCCCGTCATACAAACCTGCTCGCTCATCGCCCTGCCCTCGCCATTTCTTTAAGAAGCCTTTACGTTTCCGTGTAATTCCCGTCCATTATCGCGCAGGTCGCCACTACATTGCGCCACACCGCCACACGCGCGCGTTAATATGGCTGGTTGTTGTGCGCAGCCACCAATTGCAGCGCATATCTTGGTAACAATCGGGTAAACCCCCGCTTTCGTAGGTTTTAGTTTGTGAGGAGTCTCAGCATGTTCGCTGCCGCCATCTCGCTCGTCGGTCTTGCGGCGACCGTCTACCTTGTCTTGCGCGAGGCCAAGGCCATTCGCGCACAGTCGAGCACCGTTGCCAAGGGCGCTATCGCCTGGAGCGTCGCCTTCGGTCTGTTCCAGGTCTTTTTGACCGTCTGGGGCGCTATTGGTCTCGTCGCGCAAAACGAGCCGCTCGCCTTTGTGATGCTCATCCTGACCAATGCCATTCTCACCGGTTGCGCTTGGGCCAGCATCGCCCGCGACCGCATCGCCCCGCGCGTCTTTGCGTTCGCCAAGCCCGACGCCCCCGCCCCCACCGGCAAGCTCGCCCGCCTGCGCGGCGCCTTTGTGGGCAAACCGCTCGTCGCCGCCGTCCTGTGCCTGCTGCTCGCCGGCGTCTTTGCGCTGCTGGGCATAGAGGTTTCGTCCAACCACGACTTTACCTGGGTCTACCCCCTATGCATCCTGCTCGAGTGGGCCATCATCACCGTGCTCATGACCGGCCTGTTCTTCCTGTTCCAGCGCCACGGCGCAGCTCCCGCGGTCCTGGCCTTTGCCCTCTTTGTCCTGGGCATTGCCGAGTTCTTCGTCATCACGTTTAAATCCATGCCCATCCAGCCGGGTGACCTTTCGGCCATCTCCACTGCCGCCGCGGTCGCCGGCACCGGCTACACCTTCTCCATCTCGCTGTTCTGCGTGCTGTCCATGGGCTTTACCGCCATCGCCATGCTGCTGTGCGAGTACGCCGGCCTGGTCGCGCCGCATCGCCAGAAGGGCGCCGCCAACGCCAAGCGCATGCTGCTCACCAACCTGCTCGTAGCGGTGCTGTGCCTGGGTGGTGTGACCGCGCACGTCACGCTCATCGACTACTACAACACCCTCGGTATAACCGTCTACACCTGGCGTCCGCTCGAGAGCTACTGGCGCGAGGGCTACCTGCCCGCTTTCATTAGCGCGGCGCAGTCCATCAAGCCGCCCAAACCCGCCGACTACTCCGTCGACGATGCCAAGGCCACGCTCAAAAAGTACGCCAAGGCCTACGACAAGTCCGATGCCGCCAAGAGCGACGAGCGCGCCGCCGCAAAGGAGCAGTTCGACAGCGAGAAGCCCACGGTCATCGCCATCATGAACGAGACTTTCTCGGACCTGTCCATCTATCAGAACATGCGCGCCGGCTACGAGGGCCCGCAGTACTTTAAGAACCTGTCCAACTGCCTCAGCCGCGGCAAGCTCTACGTGAGCGCCTACGGCGGCGGTACCGCCAATACCGAGTTTGAGTTTATGACCGGCAACTCCATGGCCAACCTGGGCTCGGGCGTGTACCCCTACACCATCTACAACATGGAAACGACCGGGAACCTGGCAGAGCAGTTCAAGTCGCTCGGCTATTCCACCACGGCCATGCACCCCAACCACGCGACCAACTGGAACCGCGAGAACGTCTACAAGGACTTTGGCTTTGACCAGTTCCTGTCCATCAACGATTTCCAGGGCGCCGACACCCTGCGCGGCATGGTGACCGACCAGGCAACCTACGACAAGATTCTTGAGCTGCTCGACCAGAACGCCGATCCGCAGTTCATCTTCGACGTAACCATGCAGAACCACTCGGGCTACGATACGGGTCTGCTGCCGGTCGACAAGCAGATGCACCTCAACATCGACACGACCGACCTGGACACCAAGACCGTCGAGGACGGCACGCTCTCCGATGTCGACGAGTACGTCTCGTGCATTGAGCAGTCCGACCAGGCACTGCGCTACTTCCTCAACGCCTTGAGCAAGCTCGACCGCAAGGTGGTCGTGGTGTTCTGGGGCGATCACCAGCCGTTCTTCCCGTCCAAGTTCAACGATAAGTGGTTTACCGGCGAGGACGACGCTACGCATCAAGAGCGCCTGTGGCAGACCGACTACATCATCTGGGCCAACTACGACGTTGCCGGCTGCGACCAGACGAGCGAGGTCGATGACCTGTCCACCAACTATCTGTCCACCCAGCTGATGCAGCTGATCGGCGCACCTCTCTCCGACTACCAGAAAGCGCACATGACGCTGCGCGAGTCGCTGCCCGCCATCAACTCGGTGGGCTACGAGGACGCCAGCCTGCGCTGGGCGCTCTCCTCCAACGTCACCGGTGACGACGACGCCGCCGCGGCTGCCGCCAAGGCACGCGAGGATTACGCCAAGATGCAGTACTACGAGATGTTCCGCGACGGCAAGAACGTCTACACGGAGCACTTCCAGACCGAGGCCAACGAGACCGACCCCAACCTGGCACCGGGTACGACCAAGATCAAGTAGCAGCGCGTCTTAACTGGTTCGTCTGCCCGGCGACGCGGAACGTAAGGTTCCCTGCTCGGACAGTCCTGCGCAAGACGGAGGCCACATTAAGTGGCCTCCTTTGCGTGCGGAACTCGCGATGAACCTTACATACCTCCGCCCGGACAGACGCCCTGTTGTTGGAGCATGGCTTGTCTTGGGTGTATCGCCGAACATATATAAGTTGAAGGCCACGTTATGTGGCCTTCTTTGTTTGCGGAAAGTGTGTCCCGGAATTCTTGTCTGGAATGGGATGCAGTTTCCGCTTGGGACCCGATTGGGAAAGTGTGTCCCACTATTCAGCTGGATTCCGGGATGTATTTTCCGGTTGAGGCTCGTTGGGAAAATGTGTCCCGTTCCGGGCGCTAATTGTGGGATGCAGTTTCCGCTTGCGGAGTCTCCACTCAACAGAAAACCCGGGTGGCCTGTTTTTTGGCTACCCGGGTTTTTGGGTTGTCGATATGTTCGACTGGCTACTAGTGGGTCTTGCGGCGCTTGATCAGCATGATGAGGGCTATCACTACGAGCGTTGCTCCCGCTGCTGCTGCGGTGGCGACTAGGGCGAATGTTTGGTCGCCGGTGTTTGCGAGGTTCTTCGCTGTGGTCGTAGTCTTGACCTTGGTGTCGGTCTTAGCTCCGTTGTCGGACTTGGGCTTGTCCGGGTTCGTCGGGGTCTTAGGAGTCTCGGGGTCCTTTGAGCCTTCGGAATCGGTTGGGCCGGCGGTGTTTACCAGCGTATGGTCCAGGAACTTCTTGGCGCCCGCACTTGCCTGTGAGAACAGGCGGCGCATGCGGATCGGGGTGGCGTTCACCGTTGTGGGCGCCGTCTCCTCGGCCTCGATATTCACGAGCGTCGTGCCGGTGTCGAGGCCCACGTCGTTGTATCCCACGTGGCAGTAATACTGCGCACCGTCATCGTCTGCGGTCAGGTCAATCTCGAGCTTTGAGGCCGTTCCAGCCGCGAGGTTGCCATCGGCACCCACGAGCTTAAACTCTGTCTCGCCGCGGCCCTTGCGGTACCACACATAGGTCGGTGCCAGCCCTGTTTCGCTATCGTCGGCACCGAGTTGCTTCACATGGCCAATCGCCGAGAGCGTCAGGTGGCTTCCCGCCGTGCGCTCAACCGAAGAGTCGTATCCAAAATCCGACCCCTCCGCAGCATCCGCCGCAGGTCCGCTCACGGTCATCGTCATGCCATCGGGCATGGTCTTGACCGTGATGATTGCCGAGCGAATACCTGTTTCGGTCGTGGATCCATTCTTAACGGCGGCGATGGCGAATCGATACTCCGTATTGGGCTGCAGCCCATCCCACTTGAGCGAGGTCTGCGTGTTGTCGGCAATCTTCCAGCTATTGACGACCGCATCCGCCGCATTGCTCTGCAGCATGCCCACGCCGTAGCTAAAGCCACTCTTGTTTGCGAGTACATCGTCCCAGCTAAACGTAACGCTGGTCGAATCGACGGCGTTTGCCGTAAAGCCCGTCACGGCCGGCGCGTCGGGCATCTCGACGTCCTTAACGTCATAGCCCACGATCCAGAACTGGTCGGTGTCCTTGGTGCCGAGCTTGTCGCCCGAGTCTGCCTCGAACTTGTCGACATCCACCGCGTTGACGCCCAGACGCCACACAAAACCGTACTTGCCCTGCGCGGCCTCGGGCAGGTTGTCGACGGTGCCGCCGTATTCGGTCGATTCACTCGAGGAGTTACCCGTAGTAAAGCCGGCGTTGGCACCAAAGCACAGGCCGCCAAACAACTCGTGCTTTGCGAGCTTCGCGCCCATGACAACGCTGCCGTTCAGCGTCAAGCCGAGCTCGAGCTCCTGCTCCTTGCCCTCCTCGACTTCGATGGTCTGCTCAATGCTCGCCCCCGACTGCGCGGCGGCGCCGTTAAACCCATCGTGCGTGTAGGCGCGCGTTACGCCAGGCTTGCCCAGGCCAAAGGAATCCCCAACGGGAGTCTCGCCGTTGAGCGTCGTTTGATAGGTTCCGGGTTCTCCCGACCGGTTGGTCAAAAAGTAGCTGAGCGGCGTCATATTGTGCTGTTTGGCAATGCGGTCATAGGCCTCGACATTAACGACCGAGGTCTGCGCGCCGAGCGACACGGGCGCCGCCATCACGCCCTTGCCACCAGTTTCCTCATTTTCGATCTCATACTCGTAATAGACCATCGGAATCGTGTAGAGCACGGCCTTGTCACCCTCGCCGGCATGCGACTCATAGCTTACGCTTGCGCTGACCGTGCGCTCGCTCCGGTAGTCATAGCATCCCTCGGCGGCAAAATCGACTGAAGCATTCATCGCGACCAGGGGCGGACCGGTCTGCACCTCGACGGCAACGCCCAACTCGGCGCCAATGGTATAGCCCTGGGATGTCCCCGTGCCCTTTTCCTCTCCGTATGACGTGCCGCCCAACACCAGATAGCCGTATGCCTGCTCCAGATCCTCAACATAGGGCGCATCCTGCAGCACGGCAAGCACACGCGGGTTGGTATAGACCTTGTAGCGGTCCTTGTACGTGATCTTGACGCTGTCGTTGTCGACATCGGGCAGCGCGAGCGAGATAAATGTGCCGTAGGTAGTGCCGCGACGGTTGCTCTCGCTAATCACCTGCTCCTCGCCGCGGCGCACCTTTCCGTTCTCGTCGAGCGAAAAATGCGAGGCGGTCATCCAATAGTAGTCATCGTTCTTGCGCAGGTCCTCGTCGCGGTGCTTGCCCACCACGGCGATAAAGCTCTCGTTATAGCGGTCCGAACCCGAGACGCTGCCCGCCTTAACGTCGCTGATCCACACCTGCTCTATACCCTTGTGGTCATGCTTGTTGCTGCTGTTGTATTGCTGACCGCTCATGCTCATGGTTCCGACCATGGACCCCAAGCCCTGAGCCCCGCTCTGTGCCGTGTTGCAGGCAAAGTCGCGGAACACATCGCCGCCCACGAGCACCTCGTCGACCGCCAGCTGCTCGGACGGGCCGTCAAGGTTGGCAGTGGCAAGGGCAATAGGCGCCAAGGTGCACGGATAGCGCTTATCCTGAGCGCTATCCTTCCATGCGCTGTTGGGCACATGCATCAGCCCATAGGAGGCGAGGAGCCCGTCTCTGTATTCCTTGCAATCGGAAAGCTTGAACTCGCCAGACTCCGAGTCAAAATACGCGTAGCGGTACAGCGCGCCGTACAGCCCCTTGCTGCCGTCAGAAGCGCCGTAATCAAAAGCGCTGCGTTGCCAGTCATAGCCCGCAAGAATAAGGCCCGTGACGGTTTCACCCGTCTTCTTTCCTTCTTCATCGTAGGCGGCAAACGTGCCGAACGTCACATTCGCAGCGACCATGGTCTTGCCGTTCGCGGAGAGGGAGATTGCGCCCGCGTCGCCCAGAGCATCGACATGGACGAGCGCACCCTTGGATGCATCCCACGAAAACAGCTCGCAATGCGTCGACTTATCAATATTCTTCTTGCCGTAGGGTGCCGAGACCACGATGGCGAGGTCATCGCAAAAATCGCGATCGAGGTCGCCGGCCGCTAGCGAAACGACAGGAGCTGACTGAAGCTGCGTCCAGGAGTCGTTCCCGCCCTTGTTGTGCGTGGTGTAGTCCGCGGCGTTACCGGCATCGATCTTGACGACGCTTTGCTTCCAGTTGCCGCCCTCCAAGTCATACATGTCGACTACAGCCTTGCGCACGCCGTTCTCGTCGACATAGCAGCCCGCGTAGACAAAAAGCTCGTCGACGCCGTCGCCATCGACATCGCCCGCCTCGACATCAAAGACGGCGTCGTGCTCTTGCAGGTAACCGGCATCCAGGTACTTAAAACGGCCTTCGTACATCATATTAGTGTTGACCGTCACCGGCAGGTGTGTGTCGAGAGTGCGCGTGCGCCCGTTGCTAAACGAGTAGAGGACCAGCTCAACCTTTCCGGCGTATGACTTGCCGTCAATCGTCGTGGAGGAACTGTCGCCGTAGGCACGGAGCTCGGCAACGCGGCTCTTTTTGCCCGTGCTGGCGTCGCTGCAGAACTCAACACTCGTGGCGTGAATGCCCGAGAAACCGTTGTTGTCGTTGGCGAGTACTGTTGAGGACTCATTGTTGCTTAGGTACGACCAGGTGCCGCCACCGTAGTCGCTATGCTTGTAGAGATCGCTGTTCGTATCGAAGTTGTTGACGTTTTGCCAGAACTTTGCGGCGCCCCACACACTTCCATAGCCATCGGTGAGTTTGCTGCTGCCGCCAATGTCACCGCGCTCGACGTTCTCGAGCTTGTCGCGCAGAGTGTAGCGATTGCCATGGCTACCGTTAGCTGCCATATAGACCTCGCTGCGCGTGGCAAACGTCGTGGGGGTATCAGTGGAATAGGGGCCAACGGTATCGGCCGGAATGTCCTCGCTCGTGCCCAGACCCAGGGCTTGATAATCCTGCTCGGTCATATCGGTGATTGCGGGCGCGTCTGCCGCCTGGGCAACCTGGGGCGTGGCCGTGAAGCAGGCGACGCTCGTGGCGATCAACGCAGCAAGCGCCGCCATCCCAACAAGCGGGATTTTCGACAGCCTACGGATACGGGGGTGTGGAACGTACATGAGGGACCTCGCTTTATTCGAGTGGAGTGGACTCATTTTTGCAAATGATACATCCGATGCCCGATATCACGTGTCTCATTTTCGCCAACGGCGTGTCTCATTTTTGAGAATCCGAGATGCCGCGGAAATCTTATCCCAGCTCAAAGGCCATTTCTGGGATGTATTTTCCGTCGAGCGCCTCATCGGGAAACTGCATCCCATTTCAAGCGTCGATTCTGGGACGCACTTTCCCCTTAGACCCTCAACCGGAAACCGCATCCCACTTTGAGCGCAAATTCCGGGATGCATTTTCCGCTTGAGCCTCATTGGGAAACGGCGTCCCACTTTGAGGGCTGATTGTGGGATGCATTTTCCGGTTTTGCTCTCATTGGGAAAATGCATCCCGTTTCTTGACCGAATAATGGGACGCAATTTCCCGTTGGAGCGCCTTTGGGAAAGTGTGTCCCACTTCGACCGCCCAGAGTGGGATGCACTTTCCGCAAAGCACCTCAACGGGAAACTACGTCCCATTCCAAAGGCAAATTCCGGGACGCATTTTTCGAAAGCCTGCCCATCCGGAAAGCCCGTCCCACTTTGGACGCATCCGGGCACGGAACCATCGACCTATCAGGCCTCCCATCAATAAAGAGGCGTCCTCCCGGACGGCGGGGCACGAAGTTCATCGCGAGTTCCGCACGCAAAGAAGGCCACTTAATGTGGCCTTCGTCTTGCGCAGGACTGTAGAGCAGGGAACTTCGTGCCCCGACGCCCGGGAGGACGTTTCATTTAGAAAGATGGACCGACCGCCGTCAGCGATGAGAGCTACTCCCCCAGCACGGCCTTTTTGGCGGCTGCAGCCATGTTGTCCAGATCTTCCTTGGTGGGGTGATCCTTTGCGGCGACCCAGTTATCGAGCAGCATCTTAAAGCGGACATTGTCGGGATCTTGCTCGAGCATGGCCTCGTAGCGCTGCTTTACGGCAGGGCCCATCTTGCCCTGGCACATCGCCCAACCCGCAAGCTCGGCATCCTCAGCCAAATTGGAGGTCACACGATCGATAATCTGCTGATAATAGCTCTGGTCGGCCCCAAAACCGCAGGTGCCAAACAGAAAGACGCGCTTGCCGTGCAAGGCGGAAAGCAACGCCGCGACCGAAGGCGTGCACGCGCCCTTGTCGCACCAAAAACCGACGAGCACTGTGTCGGCCGCGCAGGCGCCCTGCGCCTCGAGCGCAACCTGATCTGCATCCGCATCGTCGCTCAACGCCGCGGCATGGACAAACTCAACGCCCGCAGCCTGCAGAGTGCGCTTGATCGCACCCGAAACCATCCTGGTATTACCGCTCTTGCTGTTGACCACCAAAGAGCATGTCATAGTCACGTTGCTCGTTTCCCCCAAAACTAAAGCCACTAATGCAATTTATTAGATGAATATCTTAGTACTAACGTGACAGATGTAAACCACCGTCTGTCGATTGATTAATTTGCACCACGGGCTTGCTCACTGGGCAAACTGGCTGCGGTAGAGTTCGGCGTAGAAGCCGCCTGCCGCTAGCAGCTCGTCGTGCGTGCCGCGCTCGATAATCTGGCCGTCGCGCATGACCAGAATGCAATCGGCGTTGCGGATGGTGCTCAGGCGGTGCGCCACGACAAAGCTTGTGCGGCCGGCCATGAGCTCGTCGAATGCCGCCTGAACCTGCAGCTCGGTGCGGGTATCGATGCTCGAGGTCGCCTCGTCCAGTAGCAGAATCGCCGGGTCGGTGAGCATGACGCGCGCGATGCACAGCAGCTGCTTTTGGCCCTGACTAAACGTGCCGCCGTCCTCGCCAATCACCGTGTCGTAGCCGCCTGGCAGCTGCACGATAAACTTGTGCGCGTGCGCGCGCTTGGCGGCTTCGATGACCTGCTCGCGCGTAGCTCCTGGGCAACCGTAAGCGATGTTGTCCGCCACCGTGCCCTCGAACAGCCACGTATCCTGCAGCACCATGCCAAAGGCGCGGCGCAGGCTTGCACGCGTGTAGTCACGCGAAGACCGGCCATCGACCATGATGCGGCCGGCATCGATATCGTAAAAACGCAGCAGCAGATTGATGAGCGTTGTCTTTCCGCAGCCCGTGGGACCGACCAGGGCAAAGCGCATGCCGGGCTTAGCCTCGATGCAGATGTCCTGCAGCAGTTTGCGGTCGGGCACGTAGCTAAAGTCCACATGCTCAAGGGTCACCTCACCCTGCGGGGTGGCAAGTTCCACGGCATCCGCCGCATCGGGCTCCTGCTCGCGTGCATCGAGCAGCGCGAACATGCGACGCGCCGAGGCGTACGCGGTCTGGATCTGCGTAATGACGTTGGTAACCTCGTTGAACGGCTTGGTGTACTGGTTGGCATAGGACAGGAAAATCTGCACGCCGCCCACCGTAAGCGCCGCCGGCACGCCCGTGATCACGCCCACGCAGCCGATCACAGCGACCACGGCATAGATGATGTTATTGATAAAGCGAGTGCCGGGGTTAGAAAGCGAACCCATAAACTGCGCGCGCTCACCTGCCGCGTAGAGCTCAGCGTTGAGAGCATCGAAGCGCTGCTGGGCGTTGGAACCATAGGCAAACGCGTCCACGAGCTTCTGCTCGCCCACGTATTCCTCGATATGGCCGCCGAGCTGGCCTTGAATGCGCTGCTGGGCCGCAAAGCTCTTGTTGGAGAGCTTTGCGATGGCGCCGGCCGCAAAGATGGAAAGCGGCGTGACGAGCACCACCACAAGCGTCATGGTCAGGTTGATGGAGAGCATAAACGCGAGCGTGCCGACGATGGTGATGACGCCGGTGAAGAGCTGGGTAAAGCCCTGCAGCAGACCGTCGCCCACCTGGTCGACATCGTTGACCACACGGCTCATAAGGTCGCCGTGGGCATGGCTGTCGATAAAGCTGAGCGGCATGCGGCTGAGCTTGTCGCTTGTCTCCACGCGCATATCGCGCACCGTCTCGTAGGACAGGCGGTTTACGCAGTAGCCCTGCAGCCACTGGAAGGCCGCGGCCCCCACCACGACGAGCGCGAGCTTGGTGACGAGCGGCAGCAGCGCATCGAAGTCCACTTGGCCCGCGGCGATAATCAGGTCGATGCCCTCGCCAATGAGAATAGGCGTATAGAGCTGTAAGATCACCGAGACGGCGGCGCTCACAAACGACGCCGCAAACGAAACGCGATGCGGGCGAACATAACCCAGCAGGCGGCGAGTCACCGCTCCCACGGGATAGCGCTCAGGGTCGCCGGGTTGGCGCGGACCGTCACCCAGGTCGTTGAGGTTATCGTTGCCGGACACGTTGGCCGTCATCGTGGCGACCGAACCGGAAGAAGTGTACGGATTCATTTAGCAGCCCTCCTTTGCGCAAGTGGATGCCGGGGCAGCCGGGGCGGACGCGGGACTTGGGACGGACGCGGGTGCCGCGCTCCCCTGCTGGCCCTCGAGCTCCTCGCGACGAAGCTGCGACTGGCAAATCTCGCGATAGAGTTGGCAGTTTGCGTACAGCTCGTCGTGCGTGCCCAGGCCCGCAACCGAGCCGTGGTCGAGCACGCAGATCATGTCGGCATCGCGCACGGTCGAGACGCGCTGGCTCACGATGACGGTCGTCAGCGGCAGCCCGCCCCCGGCGGCACCGCGACCGCTGCGCTCGCGGATGGCGTGACGAAGCGCCGCGTCGGTCTTAAAGTCGAGCGCCGAGGCGGAGTCATCCATAATCAGGATCTGCGGCGAGCCCACCAAGGCACGCGCAATGGTCAGGCGCTGGCGCTGGCCACCGCTAAAGTTCTTGCCGCCCGCCTCGACCGGGGCGTCGAGCCCCTGTGGCTTGTTGCGCACGAACTCGCTGGCCTGCGCCATATCGAGCGCCGCCCAGAGCTCCTCGTCGGTCGCCACCTCGTCGCGCCAGGTCAGGTTGCTGCGGATCGTGCCACTCACCAGCGACGCGCGCTGCGGGACGGTCGCGACCGCATGGCGCAGCTGGTCGAGCGGCCAAGCGCGCACGTCGGTAGCCATCACGCACACGCTGCCGGCACCTGCATCGTACAGGCGCGGGATCAGCGAGACGAGCGTGGACTTGCCGCTGCCCGTGCCGCCGATAATACCGAGCGTTTTGCCCAGCGGCAGATCCAGAGTCACGTCGTTTACGGCATTTGCCGCGCCCGCGCCAAACGAAAAACTCGCATGGTCAAAGCTCAGCGCGGAAACCGGAGTGGTGTCCCCCGCCAGGTCGCTCGGCTCAGGCAGCGCGACCGGCTGGTTGCCCTCGTCGGTGATGCTCGGCACGCAATTGAGCACCTCATTGATGCGCGACGCGCTGGCGCTCGCCTTGGTAAAGACAACGACCAGGTTGGCGACGTACACGATGGAGGCGAGGGTCTGCGTCATATAGTTCACAAACGCCATGACCTGGCCCTGCGTAAGTTCACCTACGTTGACCTGGATGCCGCCCACCCACAGGATGGCGCACACGCCCAGGTTCATCACCAAAAACGTGACGGGGTTGAGAATCGACGAGAGCTTGCCCACCGCGATGGCAGTATTGGCCTGGTCATCGGCGGCTTGGGCAAAGCGCTCGCGCTCATGGTCCTCGCGCACAAAGGCGCGAGCCACGCGGGCGCCCGAAAGCCCCTCGCGGCAAATGAGCGCAATGCGGTCGAGCTTTGCCTGCAGCTGCTTGTAATACGGGATGCAGCGCGCCATGACAAACCAAAACACCAAGCCGATAGCAGGCGTGCAGATCAAAAAGATGATGCCGAGCTTAAGGTCGATGGCAAGGGCCGCAACCATGGAACCCACCGCCAGGAAGGGCCAGCGGATGAGCATGCGCACGCCCAGCGCCACGGCAAGCTGCACCTGGTTGACGTCGTTGGTGATGCGGGTGATAAGCGACGGCGTGCCAAAGCGATCGAGCTCGGCGTAGCTCAGCTTATTGATGTGCTCGTAGAGCGCGCCGCGAATGTCGGTGCCCATGCCCTGCGAGGTGAGCGCCGCCATCTTTTGGCAGACGAGCGTAAACGAGATGCCGATCACGGCCATAGCGGCAAGTACCATGCCGTAGTGGATAACGGCGCTCACGTCGTGCGAGCCAATGCCCTTATCGATCATCTGGGCAATCACCAGCGGCGTCAGCAGGTCAAAGATCACTTCGATCAGCTTGCACGCAGGACCAACCACCATATACCGGCGAAACTTACCACCAAAACGCCTGAGCAGCTCAATCATGTATAGGCGCTCCCTATCATCATCTCTCTTCAATCTGATTCATGATAGTACGGAGAGCCCTGGAGATGCGTAAGCAACTCGTTACAGAACAAGCCCCCGAAACAATCAGGAAACTAGGCACAGAGACAAAGCGCCCGAACATGTTTTGGCAAAGCCAATGAGCAGCACTAGACAAGGGATTGAATTGTTCAGATTAACGCGCCTTTACGGGTGATTTTTGGACGACGGGGCCCGGCCGGCGGCGAGGTGTTTGGTAGTCGAGCGATCCCGCAGGCAAAGCCGAGGACCAGCGAGACACCAAATACCTCGCCGCCGGCCGGGCCATGTCGCGGCACCAAAAAACGCCCGTGCGCTCGATGGATTCGGATGCCCGACAGAGGCTCCTTATGGCTGCTTCCTTCCGGACCTGACCAGATTCGGAACATGTCGTCATCCGAACCCATCGAACGCGCTAGGCGCTCGGTATATCTTACCCGCTCCCGCCCGATGGGGCAAGATAGCTAATTTGGGACAGGGCCAAAAGACCACTTTTGAGTTGCGGTGGAATAGTTCCTGTTTTACGACCCAAGGCCAAAAACAGGAACTATTCCACCGCAACTTATTGAGACTTGCCCGGAAAGACTTAGATACGGGCGAGGTCGTAGGATCGGGCGGCGGCTTCACCGGCGCAGATGAGGTTGGTTGTGGCTTCCTGGGGGTCGAGCGCTTGGTCAAGGGGCATGGGTCTGCGACAGACCGGCAGAACTAAGTCGACACCCTGCCCATACACCGCATCCAGGTTGTCGGCACGACCGCCCACGACGGCAACAACCGGCTTGCCATAGCGCTTGGCACGGCGGGCCACACCCACCGGCGCCTTGCCGGCGGCGGATTGCTCGTCCATATTGCCCTCGCCTGTAATGACCAGGTCGACATCGCGCACGCGCTCGTCAAACCCAATCAAATCGAGCACTGTCTCCACGCCCGAACGCAACTCGGCACCGAGCGCCAGCAGCGCGGCACCCAGGCCGCCGGCAGCACCGGCACCGGGCACACCGAGCACCGAGCCAAATGTCCGTGCGCCCTCGGGCGCACGCAGCAGCCCCTGGGCTCGCACCTCGAAAATCGCCGCATCAAGCAGGCGGCCGTAGCCGACCATCCAGCTGTCGTACCTGCGCAGCACCTCAGCATCACCCGTCGGCAGACCCTTCTGCCCACCGAACACCGCCAGTGCGCCTCGACGCCCCACGAGCGGATTCTCGACATCGGAAAGCACCACAAGACGCGCGCCATTCAGTACCCGAAGCGGTGGTGTCAAATCGATACTCGCCACATGTTCAAGGCCCGCGAGACCGGGGGCGATATTGCAGCCACACTCATCAACAAGGTGGGCACCCAGCGCCTGCAGCATGCCGGCGCCACCGTCGTTGGTGGCACTGCCGCCCAGACCAATATAGATAGTCTTTGCCCCCGCGCGGACCGCGCGAAGTATGAGCTCGCCCACGCCATAGGTCGAAGCCGCAAGCGCCGCCGATTCCGTGCAGGGTGAATACCCAATACCCGCCGCCTCGGCCATCTCAATTACAGCCGAGTCGTGCTCGTCGTCCACCAGCATCCGGGCAGACACGCGATAGTCCAAGGGGCCTGCAACCTCACAGGTCGAGAGCACGCCGGCGCGCGCGGCGATGGCATCGAGCGTTCCCTCGCCACCATCTGCCAGCGGCAAAGCGTTCAACTCGGCATCGGGCCACACACGGCGCATGCCTTCGGCAACGGCCTCCTCCGCCTGTGCACTCGAAACGCTGCCTTTAAAGGAGTCGATCGCCAGCAGCACACGGCGGGGCCGGTGGCACGCGGGACCAAAGACAACCGCCTCAACGGCGATATCTTCGGCACACGCGAGCGCCTCGGCATGAGCGGCATGCGCCTCAAGATCGGCCCCGCAACCGCAGCCAGCACCATCGGCGCCACGCAGCCCACTAAAATAGTCGCTCAGCATCTCGCGGCACTCGCCTGCCAGCACGCCGGCGGTCACATTAAATCGATGGTTCAGGCGCGAATCGACATTGAGGTCGTACAGCGAACCCAGCGCGCCCGCCTTGGCATCAGTCGCGCCATACACGCAGCGCCCCACGCGCGCGTTGACCATAAGCCCCGCACACATGCAGCAAGGCTCGAGCGTTACATAGACCGTGCAATCGGAAAGGCGCCAACGACCGAGCAACCGAGCGGCAGCGCACAGGGCCGAAAACTCGGCATGCGCCGCAGGGTCCTGGTCGAGTTCTCGGCGATTATGCGCCCTCGCGACAATCTCGCCCGCGCGCACTACCACGGCGCCAATCGGTACCTCGCCCACCGCAGCGGCGGCGCGCGCCTCGGCCAGCGCCTCGCGCATGAACTTCTCGTCGATTTCGGTGCTCGTCATCGTTCGCCTTCCCTGTTGCAAATTCAAAACGATGCTATCATTACGACTCACGGAGAGATGGCAGAGCGGTTGAATGCGGCGGTCTTGAAAACCGTTGAGCGCGAGAGCGTTCCGGGGGTTCGAATCCCCCTCTCTCCGCCACTTCTAGTGATTCACCGGCGTCATGGTGCGCTCAAACAGTGCATCAACCACGTCGGCCATCTCGGGTCGACGCTCAAGATCGTGACCCGACTCCCACCAATTTGTGAACAGTCGAATAATGCCACCGGCGATAAACTCCGATGTTGTCTCGAGCGAAACGGGCGCCAGGGCATCCTCGGCAAGCACGTTCATCACACGCTCGCGAATGGAGCGGGCAATGCGGTCGCAAATAACGTTGGTCAACATGCCCGACATGCTGCTTGCCAAAATGTTATCCATGAGCTGCTCGTGCGCCAAAATCAAATCCATGGCATCGTCCAAAATCGCGTGTCGAAGCGCGCGCACGTCCTCGGCAGACACTGCGCCGGCCTCATCGGGCTGTTTTTGCGGCAAGCCCGTCATAAGCTCATCGATATAAAAGGCAAAGTAATCGTTTTTATCGCGAAAGTGCTTATAGAACGTCGTGCGACGAATCAGGGCCCGGTCGCAAAGCATGGCAACCGTCAAATCCTCAAACCGATGCTCTTCCAAAAGCTCGGTAAAGGCATCAAACAGGGCACGATAGGTTTTCTTGATGCGAAGGTCCATCCATATCGCCATCCTCAAGGTGTAGACAGCATTCCTTAATTTGTCGCATATCTTACACCTGTACCACCCGTTCGTTATTGGCGCCCCCTCCCTGGTTGAAACACAACGCTTACCGGAAAGTTCGGCACCGCCAAAGGTTGCGGGTATACTAGACGTGTTATACCAACAACGGCCGGCGCAAGACGCCGCTGCCATTCGAAACGGAGACATCATGCTTCCCGTCATCATCGGTATCGTTGTTGTCATTGTGATTGCCTGCGCCATCGCCGGCATCTACAACAACATGGTCACCAAGCGCAATCGCATCGATAACGCCTGGCAGAACATCGACACGCAGCTGCAGCGCCGCAACGACCTGATCCCCAACTTGGTCGAGACCGTCAAGGGCTACGCAAAACACGAGCAGGACACGCTCGCCGCCGTGGTCAACGCGCGCAACGCCGCCGTGAACGCCACCACCCCCGAGGCCAAGATGGAAGCCGACAACGTGCTGACCGGTGCGCTGCGCCAGCTCTTTGCCGTCGCCGAGGCCTACCCCGACCTTAAGGCGAACACCAACTTTACGCAGCTCCAGGCATCGCTCGAGGATACCGAGAACAAGATTAGCTACGCGCGCCAGAGCTACAACGACTGCGTGCTCAGCTACAACAACGCCATCCAGACGTTCCCGGCCGTTATCTTTGCCGGCATCTTCCAGTTTAAGGAGCGCCAGGGCTTCGAGGCCGCCGAGGCCGCCCGCCAGGCACCGACCGTCAAGTTCTAACCAGTTGGCAACGTATCCCAATTCGGCTATATGCATAAACCGCCCCGTCGAATGCATACTTCGACGGGGCGGTTGCTTTTTGCCCGAAGGTACCCCCAGGGACGGCGTGCAAATTTTGGAGTTTTCAGCATCCCGGAACCCACAGGGCAGGAACGGACCCACAGAACCGCGTTGAAAACCATGATTCTGAGCCCTCAGCGCCTCAGAGATCGCTCATTTTTTTACAGGATGCGGCTCATGGCGCCTGACTTTCGTCCAAAAACCAGTATGCAGGCACCCTCGACTGCTGAAAACTCCCAAAAATGCACGCCCCGCCCCACCCCAGGCGAGCGGCAACCGAAAAAACGTGCACGTCCCCTCTTCGGCTGCAACTACGGCAAAGCCCTAACAGCCAATAAAAGGCGCGGTCAAAAGGCCGCGCACCATCTTCCCTACAGCCCAGTAACCTCCTGGCAAGGAATGCAGAGCACTCGACCGAGGCGGACCGGCCTATCTCCCGGCGCATTCCACAGGACGAAAGAACCTCCGCCGCACGTAGTGCGCAGCGGAGGTTCTTTCATGTCCGAGGACGCGCCGGGAGATAGGCCGGTCCGCCTCGGTCGGGGCTTGATGGGAATTACGAAGCCAGGTTACGCCACGGTGTAAACCCAGTTGTGCTTGTCCTCGACAGCACCGGACTGGATACCAGTCAGGGTCTCGCGAAGCTTCTTCATCACGGGGCCGATCTCGGTGCAGCCAGCCGGGAAAGTCACGGTCTCATCGGCACCATAGACCTTGTTGTCGATCTCGCCCACCGGGGAGATGACGGCAGCGGTGCCGCACAGGCCGCACTCCACAAAGGCGCCGGCCTTGACCTCGGCCCACTCGACAGGGCGCTGATCGACGGTCATACCCAAGTCCTCGGCGACCTGGACGAGCGAGCGACGGGTGATGGAGGGCAGGATGGAGTCGGTGTGCGACTGCGGAACGACGAGCGTGCCGTCCTCTTTCACGAACAGGACGTTGGCACCACCGGTCTCCTCGACATAGGTGCGGGACTCGGAGTCGAGATACAGGTTCTCGGCATAACCCTCGCGATGGGCCTCCATCGTGGGCTTGAGGGACATGGCGTAGTTCAGGCCGGCCTTGATATTGCCGGTGCCGTGCGGTGCGGCGCGGTCGTACTCGGAAACGCGCAGCTTGACGGGCTTGAGGCCGCCCTTAAAGTACGGACCGACCGGGGTCACGAGAATGCGGAACGTGTACTCAGGAGCGGGAGCCACGCCGATCACGTCACCGGAGCCGATCATAAACGGACGCACGTACAGGGTCGCACCAGAACCGAAGGGCGGAACCCAAGCGGCGTTGGCAGAAACGACCTGCTTGACGGCCTCAACAAACTTATCCTTGGGGAACGGGGGCATCTCGAGGCGCTGGGCAGAGTTATACATGCGCTCGGCGTTCATGTCGGGACGGAAGCAGACGATGCTGCCGTCCTCGGCGGTGTAGGCCTTCAGGCCCTCAAAGACCTCCTGGCAGTAATGGAAGATGCCACCGCACTCGGAGACATGCAGGGTGTGGTCGGTGGTCAGGCCGCCCTCGTCCCACTCGCCATCCTTCCAATGAGCCTCGTAGCTGTAATCGGTCTTCATGTAGCCAAAGCCGAGGCTACCCCAATCGATATCCTTCTTCTCGACAGTCATATGTCGCTCCTTACATACACAGTTGCATACTCGCGAACTCGCACGCAAGGACCGAGGCCGACCGCGTCGCAACGTCGCACGCCCGGAGCGTAGAGCCGGACGGGACACGCGGGCAACACCAAAGCCCATGGCACATCGATTCGCATGCAGGAGATTGTACTCCCCGTACGCGTCTGATAAAACGCTTTTCTTTAACTAAGTAAAGTATTTTCATTTGCCCGAAGCATAAAGGCCCGCCACCGTAAACGGTGACGGGCCTCAACGACACGATTTGTGCGCCGGCTCGAGCTATGCGTTCTTTTTGCCCAGCTTAGCCTTAACCAAGCCGACCACGGTCGGGATGATCGACACGGCGACAATGCCGATAATCAGCAGCTCAAAGTGCTCCTGCACAAAGGGAATGCCGCCAAAGAAGTAGCCCAGCAGCGTAAAGACCGTCGACCAGGTAATGCCGCCCAGCACGTTAAAGACAACGAAGTTGCGCCAGTGCATGCCGCCCATGCCGGCGATAAAGGGCACAAAGGTGCGGATAAACGGAAAGAAGCGGCCCAGGAAGATGGCCAGGTGGCCCCACTTATCCAAGAAGTCCTCGGACTTTTTGATGCGCTCGGGCGTCATGGCCTTTACCTTGCCCGAGGCGATGATCTTGCGGCCAAAGAAGTGGCCGATCATAAAGTTGCACTGATCGCCCAGGATGGCTGCGGCCCATGCGGTGGCCAGCAGGGCCACGATGTTAAAGCCGCCGTTGTGGGCAAAGAAGCCCGAGGCAAACAGCAGCGAATCGCCGGGAAGGAACGGGAAGAACACCACGCCCGTTTCGATAAAGATGATTAGGAACACACAGCCGTAGGCCATGAGCGGGCCGGCGGCGATCCAGCTGGCGATCGCAGTGCGCGGATCCTTAAGCAGCTCGGCAATGAAATTGATGAAACCCATGAAGTAAAACCTCTCAGTTGTGGGCGCGGATACGTCCAAGTTGACCAGTATACGGTTGCGGCGCCCCCTCGTGCGCAACCCCACAAAAGCATGACTCCATTACCAGCAAGTTTGCATAACTGACACTTGTCGCCCAAAGCAAAGCAAGATCGCCCTTCCTAATCCCTAGCGAATCGCTATACTTTATTGAATCGCATTGCCATGGCGCTAAGGGAGGGCGGTCGGTGAGCTTTATCAATACCATTCGCGAGGACATCAAGACCGTCCAGGCGCAGGACCCCGCCGCGCAAAACGGTCTGGTCATCTTCCTTTCCTATCCCGGCCTGCACGCCAAGTGGAACCACGTGCCAGAGCACTGGCTCTGGGAGCATGGCCATCGCTCGCTCGCCCGTGTGCTCTCGCAAATCACCCGCCACATTACCGGCGTCGAGATTCATCCCGCTGCACAGATCGGCAAGCATTTCTTTATCGACCACGCCATGGGCGTCGTCATCGGCGAAACCACCATTGTGGGCGACAACTGCGTGCTCTACCAGGGCGTCACGCTTGGCGGCACCGGCAACGAGACCGGCAAGCGCCACCCCACCCTGGGCAACAACGTCACCGTGGGCACAGGCGCTAAAGTGCTCGGCAACATTCGCATCGGCAACAACGTCAAAATCGGCGGCAATTCGGTCGTCGTCAAGGACGTACCCGACAACTGCACCGTCGTGGGCGTGCCGGGACGCATCATCAAGCGCAACGGCTACCGCGTGTTCGAGGAGAGCTTCGATGCCAAGCAGCATCGCGAGTACATGCCCGACGCCGCCGCCGAGCAGTCCGCGCTCAACCGTCAGGGCATCACCGAGAACGCCCGCCGCGTCAAGGAACTCGAGCGAGAGGTAGCCGAGCTCAAAACCCTCGTCGCCAAGCTCGTGGACGAACGCTAGAGCCGGACGGCCACCGACAACATTGACGCCAACGCAAAGGCGCGCCAGAGGATTCACGCCCGGCGCGCCTTATTTGCGATGTGACAAAGGGACTGTCCCTTTGTCACATTATGCGAACTGACTCAGATAGAGGTCGGCGTAGGCACCCTCGGCAGCCAGCAGCTCCTTATGCGTACCCTGCTCGATAATGTTGCCGTGATCCATGACCAAGATCAGGTCGGCATCTACGATCGTCGACAGACGGTGCGCGATCACAAAGCTCGTACGCCCACGCATGAGCGCGTCCATGGCGCGGCCGATGGCGAGCTCGGTGCGCGTGTCCACACTCGACGTCGCCTCGTCCAGGATGAGAATCGCCGGGTTGTTGAGCAGCACGCGCGCAATGGTCAGCAGCTGGCGCTGACCCTGGCTAATGCTCTCGGCATCGTTGGCCACGCGCGTGTCATAGCCCTGCGGCATGGTGCGCACAAAGAAGTCGACCTGCGCGGCGCGTGCGGCCGCCACGATCTCCTCGCGCGTCGCCTCGGGGCAGCCATAGGCGATATTCTCGGCAATCGTTCCGTCGAACAGCCAGGCATCCTGCAACACCATGCCAAACTGCTGGCGCAGCTCGCCACGATCCATGCGGCTCGTGTCCACGCCGTCGAGCGTAATGCGCCCGCCGTCAATCTCGTAGAAGCGCATGAGCAGGTTGATGAGCGTGGTTTTGCCCGCGCCCGTGGTTCCCACCACGGCGATCTTCTGGCCCGGCTCGGCGGTAAACGACACGTCGCGCATGAGCGGCTTGTCGGGCGCGTAGCCAAAGCGTACATGCTCAAAAGCGACACGGCCCTCAACGCGACCCGGCAGCCTGGCGGCCTCGCCCGGCTGCGGATCCGCCTCCATCTCGGGTTCATCGAGCAGGTCGAACACGCGCTCCGCACTCGCCAGCGCGCTCTGCAGCGAGTTGAAGGTAAACGACAGCTGCGTCATGGGCTCAGATGCCTCGTAGATAAACTGGAAGAACGCCTGGAACACGCCGACGGTCATGTGGCCGGCAACCAGCATACTGCAGCCCACAATCGCAATCACGATCTGTGCCAGGCGGCCGATAAAGCGCACCGCGGGGCCGACGGCGTTAATCATGAAGTCGGCCTTGGCACTCACGCGTGCCAGCTCGCCCGAGGCCTGGTGTACCTCGGCAGAACTTTGGCGCTCGCGGTTAAACGCGCGAATCACCAGACGGCCCGAGTAGCCTTCCTCAACCGCGCTCGTAATCCTTGACACCCACTCCTGGCGCTCACCGGTTACGTCATGCGTGCGGCGCGAGACCACCTTGGTCACCAACAGCGACAACGCCGTAAAGAACAAAAAGACGAGCGTGAGCGGCACGCTAAACACGAACATCACGCTCACAGCGCCCACCACGGTACCGATCGACACCAGAAGCTGCAGCAAGCCGCGCTGCATGCTCTCGGACATCTTGTCCAAGTCGTTGGTCGCACGGCTGACGACCTCACCGGGACGATGCGCGTCAAAGAAGGCAAGCGGCAGACGGTTGAGCTTTTGTGCGATGCGGTTGCGTAGGAGCAGGTTGAGGCGTTCGGCCACGCTCGACATCAAAAAGCTCTGGAGTGCGTAGAACGAGGCAGCGGCCGTCCAGATCATAAAGTAGATGAAGATGGTCCTGCCGCAGTTCTCCCAGGTGATGTTGAAGGTGGTGTCGTTGGCAAACGCCACCTGAATGTGGCCCCACAGCTCATCGATCACGCGGGCGCTGTATGCCGGCGCGGCGGTGTTAAAGATGGCATAGAACACAATGCTCGCGAACACGATATAGAAGCGCCAGTGGTCGCCGGCAGCCTCGCTCCACAGGCGGCGCACCGTCGCCCAGGTGTCGCGGGGTGTCTCGTCCTCATCCTCGTCGTCAACGTCGCGCATGCGCTCCGCCTCGGCGCGGGCGCGCTCGTCCTCGGCGCGCTCATTTTCCTCATAGAGTGCCTGGCGACGAGCCTCGCGCTCCGCCGCCTTGGCGGCTTCGTCCAGGTCGGGCGTGGCGCCCGTCTCCTCAACTGTCTCTGCATCCGCGGCGCCATCGGCGATGCCCTGCTTCTTGAGCTCCTCGGTCATGCTACTCACCTCCCTTCATCTGCGATTCCGCGATAGCACGGTACACCTCGCAGGTTTCCATGAGCTCGTCGTGCGTGCCTAGGCCCACGACCTCGCCATCCCTGAGCACCACGATCTGGTCGGCATGCAGAATGGTCGAGATACGCTGCGCGATGATGAGCACCGCAGCGTCACGCGTCTCGTCTTGCAACGCATGGCGCAGGGCGGCATCGGTCTTAAAGTCCAGGGCCGAGAAACTGTCATCGAAGATATATAGATCGGCATGCTTCATGAGCGCACGGGCGATGGCCAGACGCTGGCGCTGGCCGCCCGAAAAGTTCGTGCCGCCCTGCGCCACCGGGGTATCGAGCCCCTGCGGCTGATCGAGCACAAAGGTGCTCTGGGCAACCCGGAGCGCATGAAGCATGTCGGCCTCAGTCGCGTCTTCGTTGCCAAAGCGCAGATTGCTTGCTACGGTGCCCGAGAACAGCCATGCCTTTTGCGGCACATAGGCAATGCGCCCGCGAATCTCGTCTTGCGAAAGGTCGTGCAGATCAACGCCGTCCAGGCGAATGGCGCCCTTGGTGGCATCGTGGAAGCGCAGCAGGAGCTTGGCCACCGTCGATTTGCCCGAGCCCGTCGAGCCGACGATCGCGGTCGTCTGACCGCGGCGACAGGTAAAGCTCAGATTGCACAGCGTGTCCTCGTCGGCGTCGTCAAAACGAAACGACATATGATCGAACACGGCGACCGCGTCGGCTCCGTCTGCGGACTCAGGCGCCCCGTCGCCCAGCGTAGCCTTGCCGTCCACGATGCTCGGCTCGATTTCGAGCACCCGCTGCGCACGGTTGAGGCACGCCGCGGCGCGCGGAAGCGTCAGAATCACCATCTGCGCCATCATCACAAAGAAAAGAATCAGGATCGCGTATTCCAACACGGCCGAAATGCTGCCGATTTGCATGGCGTGGACGCCCACGCGGTTGCCGCCCACCCACAGCACCGCCACCTCGGCGATGTTCATCAAAAAGAAGCTGGAGCTGTCGAGGCCCACAAACAGGTGGTTGACCTTGATGGCGTTGGCCGCGTAATCGCTAAACACCTCGTCCAGGCGCTGCTCCTCGTGGCGCTCCTTGTTAAATGCGCGGATGACGCGCACGCCCACGATGTTCTCGCGCAGCACCACGTTCATGCGGTCGATAAAGCTCTGCAGGCGCATAAAAATCGGCGCGGCGTTAGCCACCGTAAAGACCGCCGCCACCAGCACGATCGCAACCACCACGCCCAGCAGCGTGCCCATGGCGGGATCGATGAACCAAGCAAAAATGATGCCTGCCACGGCCAAGAATGGCACCGGCAACACCAGCTGAATCGTCTGAAGGACAGCTTGCTGAATCACGTTGATGTCGTTGAGCGAGCGTGTGATCATCGAACCCGTGCCAAAGCGCTCAAAGTCGCTGGCGGACAGCTCGAGCGACTTGTCGTACACGGCATTGCGGATATCGCAGGCCACGTTGGCGGCCAGGCGCGCCGAAAGATAGCAGCCCAGCACCGTGCCGCCGCTGGCCATGCCGGTCGCGATAAGCATGTACAGGCCGTTACGTAAAATATAGTCGACATCGCCCGTGGTAATACCGGTGTTGACCATGTTCGCCAGCATCGTGGGAACCAACAGCGTACCGACGTTATCTATCAGCACCGCAAACAGCGTCACCGCAATCAGACCGCGGTACGGCCTCATAAACCTCATTAAGAGTCGCATGTGTCCCCCTCGCCCTTATCGTCAGCCTCGTTCTCGGCGGCCACTTGCCGTTTAAATGCCTCGCACTCTTCGTTCAGAACATGGGAGAATTTACCGACCAGGCGCATGATCTCGCGCTGTTCCCACGGCTCGAGCGCTTCGAATGCCTGTTGCTCGGCTTTTTGCGCCGGTAACGCGTAGCGCTTGGCAAACCGCACGCCTTCTTCGGTCAATCGCACAACCTTGTTCTTACGACTGCCCTCGGCAAACTCCAACGTCGCAAGCCCTCGCGCCCTAAGCGTCTTGATCGCCGAATTGATGGTCTGTTTGCTGTAGAACCATTCACTCGTCAGCCGACTCACGGCAACGCTTCCGCCCGCTGCACTCGTGTCGACGAGCATCCAGTAGGCGCAGTCCGAAAGACCGCAGGTACGCGCGAACTCCGAATAGATACGGTCAAGCCTGTTAAGCATCCGGTCGAAATCGACCAGGCTAACTGCACTATTCATCTCTCCCACCATTCGATAGTCCGAGTTTTGACCAATTTATATCTCTACATTAGTCCGAGTTTTGACTATCGTCAATACGCTCGTTGTTTATGGTCGGCTCTACATAAGCATATCGACAAAAAAGACCGCCGGCGCGGGGGCGGCGCCGGCGGTTGCGAGAGAATATCAGTTGTTGGCCGTTAGGCAGCAACGGCCTCGTAGACCGTGGCGCCCGAGAAGCTATCGTGCAGGCTCTTGCCGCAGATCCACGGCAGCTCGACGACCTCGCAGACCGTGTTGACCAGCTCGGAGCAGTCAGTAAAGTGGCCCTTATCGTTGAGGGCCTCGCAATCCTGAACACGCCAATAGCCATCGGTGTGCGTGATGTAGTACTCGTGATCATTGATCGACACGAAAGCGCGCGTCTTGGAACGCAGCAGCTTCAGAAATCCTTCGAAGTCGGTCTCGACGACATCTCCAGCCTGGAACATGATAGTTACCTCCTGGCCCGGCGCCACCATGGCGCGTTGATAAACGTTGGTGCTCCTTTAGTAAAACCTTTATCAGAGCTTATGCGCGCATCATTTAGGCAAGTGGTAAAAAACCGCAGGGTAGACGGGATAAAACGTTTAACCATCCCACCGGTTTGTCACATTCTGGCTGAAGTTTTATGCAAACCAACTTTTCCACTTGGTAGCTTGCGTTGTTTGGGGCCGACTACGCGATTACGGTTTTGGTTCGGCGGGTAAGAACGAGGCATCGAAACCAACGTCAGGAGGACCCATGGAGACCATCGAAGCACTCATCCACCGCCGCAGCTGCCGCAAATACAGCGATCGCCCTGTCGAGGCCGAGAAGCTCGCACGCATTATCGAAGCCGGCCAGTACGCGCCGAGCGGCATGGGACGCCAGCCGGTCACGTTCGTCGCCGTCACCGACCCCGCAACCGTCGAGCGCCTCTCGCAGCTCAACGCCCAAGTTATGGGCAGAGAGGGAGATCCCTTCTACGGCGCCAAGACCGTTGTGGTGGTGCTGGTCGACCGCAGCGTGCCCACGCACCTGGAAGACGGCTCGCTCGCCATGGGCAACCTGCTCAACGCAGCCTATGCGCTGGGCGTTGATTCATGCTGGATTCATCGCGCCCACGAGGTTTTCGATTCGCCCGAGGGCCTGGAGCTGCTGGCCAGCTGGGGTCTGTCCGCCGACGGAAGCCTGCGCGGTGTTGGCAACTGCATCCTGGGCTATGCCGAGGGCACGCTTCCCGAGGCCAAGCCCCGCCGCGAAAACGTGGTGTATGTTCCGCCGTTCTAACGAACGGCGGACCCGCTGAAAGGCCCCGTCCCATATTTGCTGCCCCACTCGCAACTTATCTTGCCGATGGAGTTGTTGCCGTTTCGCTCGTCTGACTCGCATCGGCGTCGTCGCTTTGCCCGCCTTCGTCCTTTTGAGCATCGGCAATGGTGGCAGCAGCTGCGACCATACCGCGCTGGGGCGCCACACCCGTCTGGTCTTGTGCGCCTTCAACAAGCTCCGTGCCAGCATGCGCAAGTTCAGGCGATTTGAACATCGCGCCCAGACTCGCGCCGTCGCCGGCATATCCGAGCGCCGCGAGCGCGATGACGATTATCGCGGCAACGACCACGATCGGCACGTAACGATGCCAGCCTGCAGGATTGAGGCCGCTACGGCGGGCAGCACCGCGGCTAATGTAGCCAAGCGTTCCATCGTGCTTGAGCTTTGAGCCCACCACGCGCCTTCGTCCCCACAACGAGGACTCGGCCTGCATGGCCAAGCGAGCGCTTGCCGAAGGATAGCCATATTTTGTGCGCTTGAACGAGCCGTCGAACCCCGAGGCGCTTTTGCCCCACGTCCGCGAAGTCGTACGCCGGCCGACCGGCGCCGCACTTCGCTTTGTTCGGTTCGTTTTTGAAGTCTCCGCCATACTCCCCCGCACGCCGTAACACAATCGAAACAATGCTTCTTTGGACTGTATCACACGCGCCGCACGCGGTCACGGCGCCTCGCTCAGCGGTCGTTGTCCTTCAGCAGGCGCCATAAAGTCGTGCGGCTTATACCGAGCACCTCTGCCGCACGTGTCCTGTTGCCGTGAAGGTGCTGCAGAACCAACCGTGCGACATCGCGCTCGGTATCGGCCAGGGGACGCAAGATGTACAAATCGCTTTCGAGCGCCGGGGCGCCAAAGGTCGCGGTCTTGATAACGTCCTCCTGGGCAAGCACCTCTTTCGCCACGGCACGCTCCACCGTTCCAGCCCCCACTAATATATAGAGTCGTTCAGAGACTTCACGCAGCTGCAGGTAATTGCGGGGCCAACGGTACGCATCGAGCGTCTCTGCCGCGGCGGCGGACAACATGGGGGCACCCGTCTTAAACATATCTGCCAGATACCCCAGATAGCGCGCAACCTTTTCCGACGCGCCGCCCTGCTCGGCAATCGCCGGCGCCACACTCACGGCACAGGCCAGACGCTCGGTTACAAAAGCAGCCTGATCGCTTTCGCCGCCGCCCGGCATATCGTTTGCCGTCAACACCACATGGCAACGAGTTGCGAGCGCCGTGTCGATCATTGCGGACACGAGCTCGCGCAGACGTTGGGGGCCAACAGCATGCCAGCCGCCCATACAAAGTGTCAGCCCCGTTTGGAATAGCGGCGATTCGGAACTTTTGAGCAGATGGCGCCAGCCGCGATCCGTAAGCTCATCGAGCGCAACGGACACAAAGGGCTGATCGGCATAGGGTCCATCCAGGTACAGGCGTCTTGCAATCTGATCCTGCCCCGCGCCCAGCTCGCCCTCGAGCATAAGGGGCACCCCACGCGCATAGCTCTCCCGTACGGGGACAGCGACCGCCGCCGCGTCTTCGACGATGCCGTACGTGCTCGACGCGTAGCGAGCCTCGACTTCGTCGGCATTGAGCCACTCGATGCCCGCATGCGTCGCAGCGGCGCGCACCTCATGCGCCACGACCACCCAAAGCGCTCCGCGCTCCTTGGCCGTCGGGCGCACCGTCAAGCTCAACCGCACGCCCTCGTGGCCCATCACCAGGCGCGCCCCATCGCCCACGCGAGCGAGACGCTCGGAAACAAAAGCAGCGATATCCTGCTCGAGCGCCGCGTCACTCATAGTCGAGATCACAACGCCACCGCGCTCGTCGATTGCCAGCGCCGATGCTCCGGCTGCGGACAATGCCTCAATCAGAATCTGCAGCTTGGCATCGCTATCCATGATTTGTCCCTGTCCGCGGCGACGTGCAACCGCCGACGGTCGCACGACCGAGTGTTTCAAAATTGAACGATATTACTCACCAAACACTATAGGGCAAAAGTCGCCGTCCTGCGAGTATATGAATTGCCCCGCATCGCCATCCTGGCGGGGCGATAAGAGCTCTTCGGGACCTATCAACCTGCGGACAAGCCATACCCGCAAGAGCTCCTATCGCTCCACCGTGAGAATGCGCTCGCCAGCACGCAACACGCAAATCAGCTACTTCTCTACCAGATTCCCAGCACGTGCTGCATTCCCAAACTCATGCATGCAATGCCAATCCAGCAGCAAAAGCCCAATGCGATAGGTTTGCCGCCCTTTTTGACCAGCTCGACGATATCGGTATTAAAGCCAATAGCCGCCATGGCCATCACAATAAAGAACTTCGACAGCTCCTTGATGGGCGCCGTAATAGATGCAGGAAGCTGAAGCACCGTGGTGATCACGCTCGCCAGCACAAAGAACAACACAAACATGGGAAACGCACGTTTAAGCGAGAACGTGCTTTTGGCGTCGCCGCCGGCCTTGCGCGCCAGATGCATCTGCCAGCATGCGAGAGCCAATGTAATGGGAATAATGGCCAGCGTCCTGGTGAGCTTAACCACTGTGGCGCTTTCGAGCACATTGGCGCCGGGATGCATGCTGTCCCAGGCACTCGCCGCAGCCGTTACGGACGAGGTGTCGTTGATGGCGGTGCCGGCAAACAGGCCAAAGCCCTCGTTGGTCAGCCCGAGCATGCCGCCGAGCGTCGGAAACACGAGCGCCGCGATAACGTTAAACAGGAAGATGACCGAAATGGCTTGGGCAATCTCGCGATCGTCGGCATCGATGACGGGCGCAGTCGCAGCGATGGCCGAACCGCCGCAAATCGACGAACCCACGCCCACAAGTGTCGCGATTTTGCTCGGCACGTTCATAACGCGGCAGAGCACGAGGGCGATGACAAGCGAGGTCGAGATCGTCGCCACGATAATCGGCAGCGACTGGGCGCCCTTGGACAGAATCTGCGAGAGGTTCATGCCAAAGCCAAGCAGGATAACCGCGTACTGCAAGACTTTTTTAGACGTATAGGTGACACCGGCGACGAGCTGTTCGCGGCGATTCTTGGGAAAGACAAGCGCCAGAACCATGCCAAGGAGGATGGCAAATACCGGCCCGCCGACCACCTCAATCTGTTTGCCGAGCAACGTCGCGGGGATGGCGATGATCAGACAGAACAAGACGCCCTTCCAGCGCTCGCGTACGATATTTGCCAGTTGCATATGGGATTCCTTCTTTCTATTTCACGTTTGCGACGGCTTATGATACGGCAACATTGGGCACAGCCCTGAGCAAACACAGACTAAGATGCCGCAATAGTTCTTGGGCAACAGCCGAATTACCCACCGCGGAGAGCTGATTCGCGGCATAATTAACAACTGACATATGAGTGTGATAGAACAGTTGCGAGGCGCTATGGAAGAATCGATGCACGTCGGCGAGCAGGAAACGAGCCTACAGGACCAGTCCTACCACACCATTCGACGCAAAATCGTCTATCTGGACTACAAGCCGGGCGAAAAGCTGGGCGTCAAGCAGCTTTGCGACGACCTGGATATGGGGCGCACCCCTGTGCGCGAGGCACTGGTGCGTCTGGCGCAAGAGGGCCTAGTGCGCACCGTGCCCCAAAGCGGCACCTATGTCTCACCCATCAACCTCACCCTTGCCGAGAGCGCCTGCTACATTCGCGAGCACCTGGAAAAGCAGGTAATTGTGGAGTGCTGCGCCCGTGCCACCTCGGCAGGCATCGAGCAGCTCGACCGAGCCATCGCGCTGCAGGAAAAGGCCATGGCCGAGGAGGACCGCATCGGATTCTTTTTAAGCGACAACCTCATGCACCGCATGATCTTTAGCATCGCGTGCCGCAGCACCGTGTGGTCATGGCTCGAGGAGACCAATGCCGACCTGGAGCGCTTCCGCTGGCTGCGCGCCGCCACGCAGACGCTCGACAATCAGGAGACTGTTAACGAGCACAAGCAAATCCGCCGCGCCATCGCCGGTCGCGACCCCATCGAGGCGAGCTTTTTGGTCAGTAAGCACCTACATATGATGTTCCGCAACCAGACCGAGGTCCTGGACCAATATCCCAAGTACTTCGAGACCAGCAAGCTCCGCTAACCTGCCAAAAAGGGACAGGTTTATTTTGGCAGGTTTTACCTGGTCAAATGAAACAAGGCCCGACTCCGCCACAACGGAGCCGGGCCTTTTTGTTGGCGCGTTTCGACAACGGGGCACTCGATGTCAGTCACCAGCAGCGAGCGGGCCGCATTTGCGCCAAGGTGACGCGAAATGAGAGGGCGCTGACCTTCTGGTCGCGCCCTCGAAATTGAACGTCAGATTGGCGGGAATGCGGCCCGCGCAGCGCCAGCAAGTCCGCCGTTCGGCAGAACGGCGGAACCAACTACTCGACAGTAACGCTCTTAGCGAGGTTTCGAGGTTGGTCAACGTCGCAACCGCGCAGGATGGCGACCTCGCGGGCGAGCAGCTGCAGCGGGACGCTCGCCGTGATGGGGCTGAACACGTCGCGGACGGCCGGCACGCGGATGATGCAGTCGGCAATCTTGTTGATCTCCTCGTCGCCCTCGGTAGCAACGACGATAACCTTGGCGCCACGCGCCTTGCACTCCATGAGGTTCGACACCGTCTTATCGTACGTCGCGCTCTTGGTTGCCACCGCGATGACAGGGAAGCCCGGGTCGATCAGCGCGATGGGGCCGTGCTTCATCTCGCCAGCAGCATATGCCTCGGCGTGCAGGTAGCTGACCTCCTTGAGCTTGAGCGCGCCCTCGTAGGAAATGGCGGCACCCATACCGCGACCCACGAACAGCGCGGACTGCGCGTCCTTGCACACAAGCGCGGCCTCGTGCACAGCCTCGGCCTGCGTATCCAGAATCCACTGGATCTGCTCGGCCGTATCGGAAAGCTCGCGGAACAGCATGCGCGTCTGCTTGGTGGTCAGGCGGTACTTCACCTGCGCCAGCAGCAGGGCCAAAAGCGTGAGGCTCACGACCTGACCGATAAAGCTCTTGGTCGAGGCGACGGCGATCTCCTTGTTGGCCTTGGTGTAGATGACGCCGTCGCTTTCGCGCGCCACCGGGCTGCCCACCACGTTGGTGATGCCAAAGACCTTGGCGCCCTTGATGCGCGCATCGCGAATGGCGGCAAGGGTGTCGGCCGTCTCGCCCGACTGGGACACGGCCACGACGAGCGTCGTCGGCGTGATGATGGGGTTGCGGTAGCGGAACTCGCTTGCCGCCTCAACCTCGGTAGGAATACGAGCCCAGCCCTCAATAAGGTTCTTGGCGATGAGTCCGGCATGGTAGCTGGTGCCGCAGGCAATCACATATACGCGGTCGATATCGTTGAGTTCCTCGAGCGAAAGGCCCAGCTCGTCGATATCGAGCTCACCGGCAGGGGTCATGCGGCCCACCAGCGTGTCGCGCACGACGCGAGGCTGCTCGTGAATCTCCTTGAGCATAAAGTCGGGATAACCGCCCTTTTCGGCCATGTCCAGGTCCCAGTCGATATGGGTGATTTTGGGCTCAATCACGTTGCCGGCCTCGTCGGTGTACTCGACGCCCGCGGGCGTGAGCTTGGCAAACTGACCGTCTTCGAGCACCACGACATCGCGGGTAGCATCGATAAGCGCGATCACATCGGAGGCAACGTAGGAGCCGGTCTCGCCCACGCCGACCACAATCGGGGAGTCCTTGCGGGCAACGGCTATCACGCCAGGTTCGTCGGCGCACACAGCGGCCAAGCCATAGGCGCCCACCACGTGGGTGCAGGCCTCGCGCACGGAAGCCATCAGGTCGCTCGTCTCGGCATAGGCCTCTTCGATCAAGTGCGCGAAGACTTCGGTGTCGGTCTCGCTCTTAAAGTGATGGCCGCGGCCCTCCAGCTCTTCGCGCAGCTCGGCGAAGTTCTCGATGATGCCGTTGTGGACGATGGCGATACGACCATCGCAGCTGGTGTGGGGATGGGCGTTGACAACGGAAGGCTTTCCATGGGTAGCCCAACGGGTGTGACCGATACCGCAGGTAGCGTCGCTGTCGATGTTGGCAAGCTCGCTCTCCAGGCCCGCGACCTTGCCCACGCGGCGGATGACGTCGAGATGAGCCGCGGCGCCCTCGCCCACCTCGAGCGCGACGCCCGAGGAGTCATAGCCGCGATATTCCATACGCTTAAGGCCCGTGACCAGAATATTCTTTGCAATATCAGAGCCGGTGTAGCCGACAATTCCGCACATAGGATAAATCCCTTCGTTCGCGTGACTGCAAAACGTCCACGCACGACGGGCGCTGAGACGTATAACGTCCGAGTATTGTACTCACACAAACGCAAGCTGATATACCAGAAGTGGTATCTCAACTTGAATACCACTCGATACACACACCCCACCACCACAAAGGGGACAGGCACCTTTTGAACTGCATCCCATTTCTTGGACTTTGAAATTAAGGTTCGAGAAAAGGGAGGCATCGGAAATGCCCCGCAGGAAGAAGGCAAGATACGGTCGCGAGATGAGGGCACGCGCCGCCGACCTGTTCGAGGCCGGCCTCGACTTCGAACTCGCGGCCAAGAAGCTCGACGTTCCCGCCCCGGCGGTGAGAAAATGGCTCTACGCGTACCGGGCAACCGGGAGGAAGGGGCTGATCGGGATGGGCGAGAGCCGCAGGACCTACGACATGGAGACCAAGCTCGCCGTCGCGAGGGCCGTCGTGGACGAGGGGATGCCGCGGTCGGAGGCGATGGCCCGCTTCGGCATCGCCGCCGCCACATCGCTCGACCGCTGGTGCAGGCTGTACCGCGAGGGCGGGCCGGAGGCGCTCGAGCCGGGACGCCGCGGCAGGCCGGAGGGCCCCGGGGGGGGCGGACGCGCGAGCGGGAGCTCGAGGGGCGCGTGCGCAAACTCGAGGCCCAGGTGGCGTATCTAAAAAAATCGATAGCCCTGAAAGCGGAGAAGAGCTCTCAAACTGGGAGAAAGCCCAGGTCGTAGCCTCCCTTTCAGGGCACCACCGCCTATGCGACCTGCTCGCGGCCGCGCGGCTCGCGCCGTCGAGCTACCACTATGCCGTAGCGCACCCGCCGAGAGCGACCCGGCCAGAGCTCCGGGAGGCCGTGCGCGAGATCTTCTCGAGGACGGCGAACGGGTGCGGCCACCGCCAGATAGCGATGTGCCTGAGGGCCGAGCTGGGCGCGAGGATAGCGGACAAGACGGTCCTCAAGATGATGCGGGAGCTCGGCATCCGCTGCGGCATCCGCCGGGAGACCGACTACCATCGCTACAGCTCCTACCGCGGTCCGGTCGGCGAGAGGTTCGACAACCTGATAGCGCGTGACTTTCGCGCGGGCGCCCCGTGGGAGAAGCTCGGGACCGACGTCACGGAATTCAGGCAGCCCTGGGGCAAGGCGTACTTCGCCCCGGTCTACGACTTCTGCACGAAGGAGATCGTCTCCTGGTCGGTGTCGACGAGCCCGGACATGGCCCAGCAGGAGGAGGTGCTCAGGCGCCTGTTCGCGAGGATGCCGGCCGGGGCCTCGCCGATCGTCCACAGCGACATGGGATGGCAGTACCAGCACCCTAGGTGGACCGGCGAGCTCAGGAGGCACGGCGCCAGGCAGAGCATGTCGAGAAAGGGCAACTGCCTAGACAACGGGGCGACGGAGCAGGTGTTCGGGCATCTCAAGGACGAGTTCTTCAGGGGCGTCGAGTGGGCCGACTTCGAGTCCTTCAAGAGGGACCTCGACGCCTACGTCGTGCATTGGAACACGAGGCGTCGCCAGGTGGCGCTCGGCGGCCTCACCCCGGTGGAGTTTCGGAAACGGCTATTGAAAGCGTCCTAGTGTTCGCTTCTAATAAAGAAGGCCAAGATTCGGGACGCAGTTCATTTGTGGTGATTTGGACCGGGGCGGCGCTCTGTCCCGGCGAATAATCTCGATCTGTAACATCTGGGCCGCAATAAGCCGGCTTAGTGTTACAGACCGAGACATTACGGTTCGGCCCCTGCACTATGTCTCAATCTGTAACAGGTAGAGCCGGTTTTGCCGTCCAGATGTTACAGATCGAGACAATTGAAGGCCCGGGCAGCTCAAACCACCACAAAGGCACCTGTCCCCTTCGTGGTAGTCGCGCTGGCAACGGCGTTTTCCCAGATAAAACCTGCCAAAATAAACCTGTCCCTAATTGGCAGGTTTTGACACCTCAAGGGCGGGCGATGCTACAATCTGGCTTGTACTTGAAACGCATCAAAGGGGCCGCTATGGCAAAGGTTAAAATCAGCGACGTCGCGCGCGAAGCCGGGGTTTCGCTGGGCACGGTTTCCAACGCGCTCAACCACCCCGAAAAGCTGCGTCCCGAGACCCTCAAGCTCATTAACGAAACCATCAATCGACTGGGCTACCTGCCCAACCAAAGCGCTCGTCAGCTTGCGGGCGGCGCCACCAAGTCCTTTGGCCTGGTGCTCCCCCGTCTCGATCACGGCTTTTCGCTCCAAATCGCCAGCGGCGCCCACAACGAGGCCCGCAAGCACGGCTACGACCTGCTCATCGCTAACGCCGATAACGACGATATTCTCGAGGACCATTACCTGCGCTATTTTATGGGCACCCAGATGTCCGGCGTCATGGTTCAGCCCATGGCATCCCCCGACTGGCACCCCGCCATGACCAAGATGCCCGTGCCGATCGTCCACCTGGACATCCATTGCTCCGAGCCCGGCTACTACGTAGCGGCCGACAACGAGGCCCAGGGTCGCATCATTGCCGAACTCGCCATCGCCCGTGGCGCACACCATATCACCGTTGTGGGTAGAGCAGCATTTATGCAACTCACCCTGCGCGTCCTTGGCATTCATAAGGCGCTCGCGCTACATCCCGACATCAAGATCGAAGTCATTGACGCCGGCGAGTGGAATACCGCAGCCGACGGCTACAGCATCGGTGCCCAGATTGCCGAGCGTCCTACTGACGAGCGCCCCGATTTTGTCATCGGCCTGACTGACGTATTGGCCTCGGGCGTTATCTCGGCGCTGACCGACAAAGGCATCTCTGTCCCCGGCCAGATTCTTGTTGCCGGCTGCGATGGCAACCCGCTTGCCTGGAGCGGATCGGTCCCCCTCACCACCGTGGCACCACCGGGCTACGAGATCGGCCGCAAGGGCGTGCAGCTGCTCATCGAGCAGATCGAGGATAAACCTGCCGCCAAGACCAAACGAGTCCGCATCGGCTCCGCCGCGCGTACCATCACCACGGTCACGGCCACCGAGGACATCAACCGTCAGGAGCTCGTGCGCCCCTTCTTGCTCGAACGTGTGAGCACCCAAAAGGCCGAACAGCACCCGACGGGACCATCCGCGGCCCCAATAAACGACATCAACCTGGGCGCCTACCTGTAACAAAAAAACGCCGCAACGGGAACAGTCCCGCTGCGGCGTTTTGCTGGCCCCATGTTCCCTCCCCGTTTAGCCGGACCTGCGGCTACGGATGTTTATGGAATGTAATCCATTTTTCATTAGCTTCTTTGCAAAAATGGATTCAATTCCATTTTTTAGAACAGTGCCTCCGCGCGGTCACCGTTGGCGGCAAACGACCTCGACAGGCGCTTCCAAAATCTTGGCGACCTTAAGGATCGTGTCAGTCTGGCTGACCAGGCAGGCAGCCATGTGGTGAGTCGGGCCGTCAACGTCCTCGCCCTCGACAACCACAAACTAATAGTTGCCGCCACCGTCCTGCGAGATCGGGCGCGGGGCATGGCGACTTGCGTGCAAACGCTAGCGCACGGCCTTGACCGCGGCCGTCAGATCGAACAGCGTATCGAGTACCGTCTCGCAGCCGTCCACCACGTCCTGCGGCAGCGGCACGATATCGGGAACGGCAAAGACATGGCAGCCGGCCGTGATGCCCGAGACGCAGCCGTTGCGGGAATCCTCGACCACGGCGCACTCCTCGGGAGCAAAGCCCGCGCGCTCGCAGGCGAGCAGGTACATCTCGGGATCGGGTTTGCCGTGCGCGACGTCCTCGCCGCAGGTCACCATTTCAAACTTGTCAAAGAGGCCGACCATCTTAAGGTTGCGCTCGGCGGTAACATGGCGCGACGACGTCGCAAGACCCACGTGATAGCCCGCAGCCAGCAGCTCGTCTAGGCACTCGGCGGCGCCGGCCTTAAGCTCCAGGTCGGTCTTGACCATCTCGTCGCGAATCTCCTTGTGACGACGATAGATCGCCTCAGCGGTTTCGCTGCTGCCGTAATGCTCCTCAAGGATGCCCATGACATCGGGCAGCGTGCGACCGATAAACTGATGGATCAGCGCATCATCAATCGCGAATCCCAGCTCGGCCGCGCCCGCCTTCCACGCCTTGATACCCAAACGCTCGGTATCGACCAGCGTCCCGTCCATGTCAAAAATAACGGCATTGATCATATCGGTCCCCCATCGCTTCGCGCTGCTGTACTCCCGCAACTTTACCGCACCTGTAAACTTGTATATAACGTATATAGCATATTGCACTTTCGTTACATAGATAGAAGTCTTATGACAAGCGGCTCGGTAGGATTATAGTTTTCGACCGAGTACTCAACGGCAAGGATCGATTCATGCTTTCAGACACCACCGCACCTGCAGAGGGGCTTCAGGACAAACTCACAGCGCTCGAGCAGCTGCTTTTGGCATACGGACGCGTCGCCATCGGCTTTTCCGGCGGCGTCGACAGCAGCTTTTTAGCCGCGGTCTGCGCCCGCATCATGCCCGCCAGCACGCTTCTTGTTCACCTCACTACGCCGCTCATCGGCACGCCCGAGCAGGCTTCGTTTGAGCGGGCGATTGACGGGCAGGCCGATGAGGGGCCGCATTTTAAGCTCCCCGTGCTCAACCTCTCGGTCGATCAACTGCAGCTCCCCCAGGTAGCCTGCAACGACGCCGACCGCTGCTACCACTGCAAGCGCGCCGGCTTTACCGCCATCGTCAACCACGCCAGGTCGCTGGGTTTTCCCACCGTCATCGACGGCAGCAACGCAAGCGACCGCGGCGACTACCGCCCCGGCATGCGCGCCGCCCAGGAGCTCGGCGTGCGCTCGCCCCTCATGGAGGTCGGCTTTACCAAGGACGAAGAGCGCGAGCTGCTGCGCGCCTGGGGCTATCCCGTTTGGAACCTGCCTGCAGGAGCCTGCCTGGCCACGCGTGTCCCCACGGGCGAGGAGCTCACGCGCGAGAAGGTCGATGCAATCCGCGCCTGTGAGGACTACCTGCACGACCTTGGCCTGGACCAGGTCCGCGCACGCCTCGTCGGCGGCTGCATGCATATCGAGGCCGCACCGGCAGACGTCGCCAAGATCGCCGCCCTCGGCAGCACCGCGGTCAACGACGAGGGCAAGGCCCCGCTTCCCGCCGCCATCGAATCTGCCCTGCGCAACCTAGGCTGCGGCCATATCTCCCCCGAGGTCACCCCCTACATCCACGGCAACATGAACCTTTAAGTTACGCCGTTTTACAACCTGCCAAAAAGGGACAGGTTTATTTTGGCAGGTTTTATCTGGAGAAATATCGCAAGACAATCGCCCCTCTAGCACCCATCCAACTTCGAGAGACACTAGAGAGGCGACTCGGCTGCATCTACCTCTTCCGATAGCGGCGGTTGCGGCTCGTCGATGAACCCATTACTTCAATGAGTCCTTTATCCGCCATTTTTGGCAGATGGTAACGGACGGACGAAATCTTGACCCCCGATGCAACCGCTATTTCTCGCGCCGTCATATCCATTCCGGCGCTGAGAGCCTCCAGGATCCTATCCGCCGTCGAAGCTGACGATTCTCTGCTCATATCGATAATTTCAAACGTGTCTTTGCCACATTTTGACAGGACATGTTTATCGACAAGGTCCCCGCAGATCAGGCGAATGTCATCCGAATCCCACTTCAAGGCCTCTCGTATTTTTTGAACATCGCATACGCACCCATGCTCCCGCATAAACATGAGTAATGTTTCCTCGCGATGCGTCAGTTCGGTGTCCACATGGCCCTGAATCCACATGCGGTTTTCAGCAAGCTCCGCCCCGTGCCGGGAAAGCAGCACCGTAAACGAATCGGCCTTAACGATAAATTTCGGCCTGCCAAGCGAACGAGACTCCATCTCGCGAATCATAGCCGGGATGCCAGATCCCTGACTTTCCGCAACAGCCCCCTCAGCATGCTCTAACGGCGTCGCCCCCATCAGACTCATGAGCTTTGGGTTTCGGCAGCGCGATTCCCCGTCCGCAAGATTGTCCACCGTCTTTCCGCCCCAAAGCCCGCCGGGGTTTTTGATCTCTATTCTGTCTGGGTAGATATCGACGCTCACAGCCTGCCCCACAAACATGGGCGAATACTCTCGATGGATGCAGGCATTCGCCAAGGCCTCGCGCAAAACCTCCTGGGGTACTTCCCAATCTTCCCTTCTACCAGCGCCTCGCACTATCGCCGCTTTGCGCAAGTTTCGTCCGATCGCAGCGAGGGCATCTTCGATGCAAGCCGGAATCGGGCCATCGCACAACTGGCGGTCAATAAACCGGGGTTGCCCAGGAGCAGATTTTTCCACATCGGAATGAACGGCGACATCGATCATCAGCTTGGGATAGAACTGCTGGGGGTAAATTCCCGCCGACAGAAGTCCCGCGAGCTTCACATCCCCATCCTTTGTAGTGATATTGAGTCTGGCCAGCTGCTTTTCCAGCGTATCGGCTCCGCGCAAAACGCGCGGGGTCTGCAGCCGGCGATTTGCGATAATGGACCGCACGACATCCGGATCCAAATCCTCGACTGTTGCCTCCGAAACCACCGTACCGTCTGCATCACTCGGAAGCAACGCACTCTGTAGCTCATATAGCTCAGCGGGCGACATCTTGATATCTTTATCATCCACGCGCTTGTAGCTACCGTTCTGCACGCCGCGCGCGCCGATATAGCATGGCTTCGCTTTGAGCTCAAGTTCAAAGATGCGCACCAGAAGTACCTGGAGCCCGTCGACCTCGCCTCGATCAAGCTCATACCGCGGCGCATGGGTCACCGCCGCCGCTGAGCCTCCGTCTCCGATACCCGAAACAAACTGGTCGCGCACCCTGTCGATAGCAAAGTTGGCAGAAGGAACAAATCCTTCGGCTTCGTTCAGGCCCAAAATAATGAGCCCGCCCGCAGTGTTCGCAAAAGCACTCACTGTCTCCCATACGTCTGCACTCAATTTATTCGTGCAGGCTTTAACTTCTACCGATGCGTCATCGGTCCCCCGCCTGCGAAGGCGCTCAACGATAAGGCCAAGAGGTTCATCCAACAGCATTGGCATTCCGTCTCTCTAAAACAATAGATTTATCTCTCTAAAGCTTAGTATATCTCTCTAACTTTAGAGAGATGAGCACCTTCTTTTAGAGAGAAATTTAGAGAGATGTATCGAATTCACTGCTAGATTACCTAAAGCCATCTCTCTAACCGACTTTCTCTTTAGAGAGACGTTTAGAGAGACGAGCGCATCTCTCTAACCATGGGCTCCGCTCTTTAAAGCGTACACATCCCAACCGCAACTTCGTTTGGCGGGCATCGCCCCGCCAACCTGCCAAAAAGGGACAGGTTTATTTTGGCAGGTTTTATCTGGGGAAACGCAAGCAGGACCACGCCGAATCCACCGCCATCAACCTCAGTGCATGCCTTTAACGCACCGCCTTAACTACCGCCGGCAGCTCAAAGAGCGTATCAAGTACGGCCTCGCAGCCGTCCACCACGTCCTGCGGCAGCGGCAAGATATCGGGAACGGCAAAGACATGGCAGCCGGCCGTGATGCCCGAGACGCAGCCGTTGCGCGAATCCTCGACCACAGCGCATTCCTCGGGGGCAAAGCCCGCGCGCTCGCAGGCGAGCAGGTAGATCTCGGGGTCGGGCTTGCCGTGCGCGACATCCTCGCCGAAGGTCACCGTTTCGAACTTGTCAAAGAGGCCGACCGTTTTAAGATTGCGCTCGGCCGCAACGCGGCGCGACGACGTCGCAAGGCCCACGTGATAGCCCGCGGCCAGCAGCTCGTCTAGGCACTCGGCGGCACCGGCCTTAAGCTCCAGGTCGGTCTTGGCCATCTCGGTGTGAAGCTCAATGTTGCGGGCATAAATCGCGTCGGCGGTTTCGCCCTTGCCGTAATGCGCCTCAAGGATGCCCTTAACATCGGCATTCGAACGGCCGATAAACTGATGCGTCAACGCGTCATCAATCTCGATACCCAGCTCGGCAGCACCCACCTTCCACGCCTTCATGTCCAAACGCTCGGTATCGATCAGCGTTCCATCCATGTCAAAAATAACAGCTTTGATCATATCGACCCCTTCATCGGCTTGCGTTACCGCAAATCTACTGCACGTTATAAACTTGTATATAACGTATATATCATATTGCACGTTCGCTATATAGATGGGAGTCTCATAACGAGCGCTCGGTAGGACCATGGTTTTCGGTCGAGTGTCCAGCGGTGAGAAGCGTTTCTGCTTTCAGACACTACCGCACCTGCAAAGGGGCTTCAGGAAGAGCCCGGTGTGCGCATGTCGAGCTACTGCCATATCTCACCCGAGGTCACCCCCTACATCCACGGCAACATGAACCAGTAACCTGCATCCCAATAAGTTGCGGTGGAATAGTTCCTGTTTTGCGGCCCATCGGGCCCCAACAGGAACTATTCCACCGCAACTGCGTTTTGCGAGCATGGACCCGCAAAGAAAGAAACGGTTTTATTATTGGGCGCGTTTGCCCGGGCAAACGCGCGGCGACGTGCTAGACGAACATCTTGACGCTCATGTCGACGGGATTCGCCGTGAAGCAGGACGTAGTCACGAGGCCATCAACACCGGTCGACGCGTATTCGGCAGCGTTGTCGGGATGAATCCCGCCCGCTGCAACCAGGGCCACATGAGGGTCGATTCCATGCAGCTCCTCGACGAGCGGCCCCAGCTCGGCAACCGACACTTTGTCGAACTGAATACCGTCGACGCCCGCCTTCACCAGCCTGCGAGCATCATCGGCGCCCGCCTCGACAAACAGCTTTTTCTCGATGCAGCGTCGACGAATCTGGGGCAGAAGCTCAATAAACGCATCGAGTCCCGTCGCTCCAGAAGGCGCTGTCATAAACCTGGTATGGTTGTCGAACACCAGCACGGTCTCAGAAAGACCCATGCGATGCGGAAACGCTCCGCCCGCAACGACCGCCTTGGTCAGCAGATCTCTATTGCCCGGCGTGCTCTTTCGCGTCGTCAGCACCTCGCACATGGGATTGGCCGCATGCGCAGCGTCGACCATTTTGCGCGTCTTGGTTGCCACAGCCGAGTAGTGATCGAACATATTTAGGCCGACTTTCCATAGCAGATGCAAATTGGCGGCCGAACCGCGTACGCGCATAAAAGATTGCCCGGCTTCAACCTTGGTTCCCGAGGGCTCAAACCACTCGACCGTCAAGTTCAGCATAGTGGCCATACGCGCAACCTCCTCCGTGCAACAAAGCACACAGTTCTCGCGTGTGTAATACTCCATCGCACCGAGCGCCTCACCGATTCCCAGGATATGCGTCGTAAGATCGATATAGGGGACATCCTCGGCGATAAGCTCCTCGAGCCGCGCGTCGCTTATACGGATAATGTCGGACATGGAGCCTTCTCTCTCGCGTTGTTCTCAGCAAAAAGCGTGCCGCTTTTCCAGCCTATACGGTACAACCTCATCAGCAGCGTTTGCCCCGCATCTTACGCATTCTGACGAGCAAACGTCCTGCGGCGTCTCCCGCTAGACTGATTAACCTGCTAAAAAGGGACAGGTTTATTTTGCCAGGTTTTATCTGGGGAAACGCAGACAGGGCCGCGACGTCTATAGCGTCGCGGCCCTTTTCCTTGGAGAAGGATCGATTAATGGAACGGAGAGCCCGTTCTAACCCTCAAGCCCGGCGTTGATGAGCTCGGCAATCTCGACAGGATCGGTGCTTTCGCGCACCTTGTCACGGAAGCCGGCATCCATCAGCATCACGGCGGCCTTGGAGAGCAGACGCAGGTGCGTGGTTCCCGCTTCGCCGGCGGGCACGTACAGCGCGAGCGCCACATCGACGGGCACGCCATCAAAGCTCGGCCACTCAACAGGCTCGGACAGCTTGAGCACGGCCACGCCCGGCGTATGGATCGCATCGCTCTTGGCATGCGGAACGGCAAAACCGGCGACGAGGCCAGTCTCGGCCTCGTTTTCGCGAGCAATAAAAGCCGCCTCTACAGCAGATGCGTCATCGGCAAAACCAAGCTCAACAGCCTGCTCGGACAGATAATGCAGCGCGTCCTCGCGCGAGGCGGCAGCGTAGCCAATCGTCACTTGGTTGGCAGATACAAACCCCATGGAAAGCCTTCCTTACAACACGGACCTGACCGCGGCTTCGATGCCGTCGGCGTCCAAACCGTACTTGTGCAGCAAATCGACCGCAGGACCGGATTCACCGTACACATCGCGCACGCCGACGCGACGCATCGGCACTGGTTGCTGCTCCGCGAGCACCGAGGCCACGGCCTCGCCAAGACCGCCGATAATCGAATGCTCCTCGGCGGTGACCACGCGACCAGTCTTCTTGGCGCTGGCAACCACCAGGCGCTCATCAAGCGGCTTGATCGTGTGCATGTTGATGACCTCGGCGTCGATACCATCGGCAGCGAGCGCCTCGGCAGCCTCAAGCGCCTCGGCGACCATGAGGCCACAAGCGACGATGGTCACATCGGACCCCTCGCGCACGACCACGCCGCGACCAATCTTGAACTCATAGTCCTCGCAGTCGTTGATGACCGGTGTTGCCAGGCGGCCGAAGCGCATGTAGACCGGTCCCTCAAACTCATAGGCGGCGCGCACGCAAGCGCGAGCCTCGATGTCATCGGCGGGAACGATCACCGTCATACCCGGGATCGTGCGCATGAGCGCGATGTCCTCGCAGCACTGATGCGTTGCGCCGTCTTCACCGACCGATATACCCGCATGCGTGGCGCCGATTTTGACGTTGAGGTGCGGATAGCCGATGGAATTACGCACTTGTTCGTACGCGCGGCCGGCGGCGAACATGGCAAATGTGCTCGCAAAGGCGACGTGACCCGTGGTCGCAATGCCGGCGGCGAGCCCCATCAAGTTGCTCTCGGCAATGCCGGCATCGTAGAAGCGCTCAGGATGCGCAGCCTTAAACTTACCGGTCTGCGTTGCGGCGGCCAGGTCGGCATCGAGAACCACAAAGTCATCGCGCTCATTGCCCAGCTCGACAAGTGCCTCGCCATAGCTAACGCGCGTGGCGACTTTCTTGACGTCTGCCATTAGAGCTCCTCCCCTGCTGCTGCGAGCTCGGCCATGGCCTGCTCAAACTGTTCATCGTTGGGTGCCTTGCCGTGCCAACCCACCTGGTTTTCCATAAAGGAGACGCCCTTGCCCTTCACCGTCTCGGCGATAATGGCCACGGGCGAGTCGCTCACTTTGCGGGCCTCGGCAAAGGCGGCTGCAATCTGCGCCATGTCGTTACCGTCGGCAAGCTCGATCACATGCCACTTAAAGGCGCGGAACTTGTCGGCAAGCGGCATAGCCGAGTTGACTTCATCGATACTGCCGTCAATTTGCAGGCCATTGTGATCGACGATAGCGACAAGGTTATCCAGGTCGTGGTTGCCGGCGAACATTGCCGCCTCCCACACCTGGCCCTCCTCGCACTCACCGTCGCCCAACAGCGTGTAGACGCGGTAGCTGTCACCCCAGTGCTTTGCGGCGAGTGCCATTCCAACCGCGGCGGAGATACCCTGACCGAGCGATCCGGTAGACATGTCGACGCCCGGCGTGTCATTCATATTGGGATGGCCCTGCAGGCGGCTGCCGATATGACGGAGCGTCTCGAGCTCTTCCTTGGGAAAGAACCCGCGCTCGGCGAGCACGGCATAGAGTGCCGGAGCGCAATGTCCCTTGGAGAGCACAAAGCGATCGCGCTCGGCGCGGCTCGGATTCGCCGGGTCGACATCCATTTCCTCAAAGTAGAGGTAGGTCATAATGTCGGCGGCGCCAAGCGATCCACCCGGATGCCCCGACTTGGCGGCGTGGACACCCGTGACAATACCGCGGCGAACCTCATTGGCAATCTTGGCCAGTTCCTGATCGGTCATGAAGTTTCCTCTCTTGAGCACGCCGGCCCGGCATAACAAATGCTGGGCCGGCAGAACCATCGTTACTGTGCCTCGACGACCTTTTTCCAGTCGGCCTCGAACGAGGCAAGGCCCTGGTCGGTCAGCGGGTGATGCAGGCACTTCTTGAGAGCGGCCATGGGCACGGTCGCGATGTCGGCACCAAGAAGAGCCGCCTGGGTCACGTGGTTGGGCGTGCGGACCGAAGCGGTGATAATCTCGACGGTGTCGTCGACGTTCTTGCCGGTCCAGTCATAGTTCTTGATGCAGGTCACGACATTGTCGAGCTGCGAGATGCCGTCCTCGGCGATGTCGTCAAAGCGGCCGACAAACGGGCTGATGTAGCGGGCACCGGCATTGGCGGCCATAAGGGCCTGCGTCGGCGAGAAAACAAGCGTCATGTTGACGCGCACGCCTGCATCGGCCAGGGCGCGGCAGGCTGCGAGGCCGGCCTCGCACACGGGAAGCTTAACCACGATGTTGGGAGCCAGGGCGGCAAGGCGCTTGCCCTCCTCGATCATGCCCTCGGCAGTGGTCGCGGTGGACTCGGCGGACACGGGCAGTCCCTCGCAAAGCTCGGCGATCTTGAGCATGTGAGGCTCAAAGTCTGCAAGCTTGCCGCCGGTCTTGGCGTACAGGGACGGGTTGGTGGTGACGCCGGCAAGGCAGCCCCAGCTCTTGGCCTCGGCGATCTCGTCAAGGTTGGCGGTATCGATAAAGAACTTCATGGTGCAAACTCCTTCAAATGAATTGCTAGTAATCCTAAGGACAGCGGCCCGATCGTCGGTCAATCCAACGTCAGCGAGCGGGCAGCTGCCGTGGCAAGGTGGTGCGAAAGAGGAGCGAAGCGTACTTTGGTACGCGAGCGACGGCTTGAGCGCCAGATTGCCCGGCAGATGCCCGCGCAGCGTCGACCGGTCCGGCGTTTGTCAAAACGCCGGAACTACCTAGTCCTCGAGAGCCTTCTCGATGCGGCTCGTGACGCCCTTGAGGTTAAGACCGACGACGTACTGCTTGATCGGGCGCTTGATGTGCTCGATCACAAAGCGCTTGCCGTCGATGTCCTGGGCAGCGAGGTTGCGATAGAGTTTCTCGACCTGCTCCTTGACCTCGGGATCGTTAAAGGCGTAGTGGCCGGAGACATCCAGAATCTTCAGGCTGAGCTCGTCGTCGGCCAGAATATCGTCAACCTGCAGGTTGACATCGTCGCCGGTCATCCACTTGCGCCAACGCTCGGTCTTGATAGCCTTGACCAGCAGCGTGTGATACAGGTCGGAGGGATCGTCGCACAGGCCGTTGTCGACCAGAATCTGCTCAGTAGCGCAGAGCTTGAGGTAAGCGCGGGTCTCCTCGGTGCCGTACTGAGGGGCAACATTGGAGGCCGTCACGTGAGCCGGGATGTGCTCGAGCAGCGTCGCGTCATCCAGGTAGTCGGCGTTGTGCTCCTTCAGGCCCACGCCGTAGCGCTTGGCCATGTCGGCGAGCTCGCGGGCATTCTTAAAGTTGTAATGACCGACCTGCTCGGTCCAACGGGTGAGCGTGCCGGTCTGGCCGACGATAAAGGTGGGCATGGGGCAGCCGCGCTTCTCGAGCTCGGGCTGCAGCTGAGAAATGAACTCCTCGTACTTATCGGTGGAGGTCAGACCGCCATTGGTCTCCTCGGTACCGACCTCATAGGCGACCTCGGGCAGGTTATGCTCGCGGCGGTACTGCTCAAGGTAATCGATCAGGTCGATCGTGCGGCGAAGCACAACGTCGAGCGGAATAACCTTGCCGATCTGATAGGGGTCCTTGGTGGGGTCGACCATCAGCAGGTCAAAGCCTGCCTCCATGTCGGCGACGAAGGACTTGCGGGCGAGCTCCATGGCCTCGTCCTCGGGCAGGTGGGCGTTACGCTCCTCGTCGCGCTGCCACGGACCGCCATGATCGCGGCACAGGTAGTACGGACCGGTGTAACCCACCTCGTCGGCAACCTTCTTAATGTCGGCAGCAAAGCGCGTCTGGTCCCAACCGTTGACGTAGCCGGCGCCCATCTCGTCCATATCGACCTGGTTGCGGCTGGCGATAAACATGGGAGGGAAATCCTCGTCCTTGGCAAGCTCGAACACGGCCTGAATCAGGTTGGGGCTCATGGGGCCAATGCCGACCATGGTTGCGTGATCGCCGCTATCCTGCAGCTTGAGCATGCCCTGAACGGCCTGACGGATGGTGAGATTGGACATTTTGTTCTCCTTCTCCAGAGGATTTTTGACAAAAGTTCCCTGGGACCCAGATACGGGCCCTATCAGTGCGGATGGATTTTGTTGTGTAGGGGCGGTTGTGCGGAGTCAAATCCATCCCTCCGCACAACCGGAGTCCTTAAAGGTTTACTTGGCCTGTTTATCGAGCGTGGGCTTCATGGCAATCAGGATTGCAGCGGCAACCACAGAGCCAATCACGATGTCCAGGCAGAACAGCGCGACGTTGTTGGTAGCAAGGGCGACGATAAAGCCACCGTGCGGGACGTAGCAGTCGATGCCCTGGAAGGCGGCGAGAGCAGCACCCACGGCAGAGCCGATGCAGATGCCGGGAAGGGTGTGGCCGAGATCCTTGACCGCGAAGGGAATGGCGCCCTCGGTAATACCGATGCAGCCCATGAACAGCGCAGAGATGCCCATCTGACGGTCGGCGTCATCGAACTTGTTCTTGGCGATAAGTGCAGCGAGGCCACAGGCGATCGGGGGAACGGCGACGGCGACGCGGAACATACCATTAGGACCGTAAATGCCGGAGGCCATGATGGCCATGGTGAAGGTCGAGGCGGTCTTGTTGATGGGGCCGCCCATATCGAAGGCGGTCATAACGCCAATGACCAGACCCAGGACAACCGCGGAACCGCCCTGCAGGCTGCCGAGCACGCCGGTAAGCCAGTCCATCACAAAGCCAAGCGGCGTGGCCAGGATGTAGATATAGGCCATGCCCAGGACAAGCGAGGTCAGAATCGGGATGATCAGGATGGGCATGATGGTCTGGATAGTGTTGTTGACCTTCCAGGTCTTCATCCAGCGGACAAAGTAGCCGCAGATGACCGCCATGATCATGGCGCCCAAGAAACCGGTCGAAACGCTGTTGCCGTTAGGGGTAACGACTGCGTTGTTGACCAGGTAGCCCAGGACAAAACCGGGGGCGAGCGCGGGCTTGCCGGCCATCGAGTAGGAGATGTATGCCGCAAGCACCGGGATCATCATGGAGATGCCGGCCATACCGATGGTGTTAAGGCTCACCATCAGCGGGTTCGTAACCTCCATGCCATTGGCGCCGGCGGTGCCGGATGCCAGTGAGAAGGCAAGGAACACGCCGCCGATAACGACAATGGGGATAAAATAGGAAACGCCGGTATTGAATGCATTGAGCAGCGTCTTGCCAGGATCGGCAAAGATGGACTGCTTGGACGCCGGTGTCGGGGCCTGCGGGGCAGCGGAGACGGCCTTCTTCTCTGCCTTGGCCTCGGCCTTGGGCGCGTCAACGGAGCCGCCCGTCGCCTTGATGATCTCAACGGCCTGGTCGATGATCTTTACCGGATCGGCGATTACATCCGAGGTGCCGACCTTCAGGAACTTGCCCTCGGCCATCTTCTGCTCAAAACGGTCCTCATTCTCGACACCCACGTCGACGGACTCGAGCACCAGGTCGGCGGAATCCACGTCTTCCTGCGTCAGCTCGTTCTCGATGCCCAGACCACCCTGAGCCTCGACTTTGCACTCGATGCCACGGGCGGCGCATTCATCTTGAATCGCCTTCTGGGCCATATACGTGTGGGCAATACCCACGGTACAGGCGGCAACGCCTACGATCTTCATTGCTTCCCTCTTTTCATAGAGTTGCGTGCGCAAGACACCGTTTGCGGAGGCCTCCGGAGCATCCCCTGCCGTTTGGACTTGCTGTCTTTTCGACAAGACCAATATAGGGTGCTGGCATTGATTAAACCAGCTCAATTCGGTAAACGCGCAGGTCAGAGCATTAGTTATGCGATTTAGTTATGCGTTTAACCAAAAATGAATCCTGCGATTTTACCCTCGATTTCAAAAGTCAAGAAGTATTTGATTTTCTCGGTAGACGGCAGATGCGCATGCCGGTCACAAATTTCGACCCCACCCGTATACCGCATTTGTTGCATACTCATATGAAAGGAAAGGGTCGCTCACCAAAGCGCATCCCACACCAAGACTCAAAGTCATCATGTTGGAAAATGCTCATCTGTCGGAAGGAGTCGCTGTGGCAAAACAGCGCGTTACGATCGCAGACGTCGCCCGCGAGGCGGGAACTTCAACAGCAAGCGTCTCGTATTACCTCAACGACAAACGAGACAAGCTCAGCGACAAGACGCAGGCAAAGATCGCGCGCGTTATAAAGGAGCTGGGGTACGTCCCCAACGCTCAGGCACAAACGCTCACCGGCAAACAGACCCACGTCATCGCCATCATCATCTTGGATAACACCAACAAGTGGGCGGGCCTCGTCCTCAACGGCATGGAGCAGGTCATGCTCCCCGCGGGCTACCAAACGGTCGTTTGCACCAGCAATTTCGACCCCGAGACCGAGCTCATGTATGTCGACAAGATGCTCTCACTGGGCGTCGATGGCTTTATCATCCAGCCCACGGCAAACTTCAAGGCCGTTCATGACCGCATCAAGCGCGCCGGCAAGCCCGTCGTCTTTTTCGATGCGGCCATCTATAGCCCAGGTACCAGCTGGATCAAAACCAACCTTTACGACGGTGTGTACAACGCCACGCAGGCACTCCTCGACGCCGGCTACGAGGACTTTTTCTCCATTGCCGCCAACATGACCGAGATGCGCACCCGCATGGAGCGTTTTCAGGGGTATGCCGAGGCACTGGCAGCGAACGGACAGCTCTACAAAGCGATTCCCATCGACCACAACAAGCCGTCGGTCAGTGAGCTTACCGAGTACTTTAAATACAAGTTCAACCCCGCCAAGCGAACCCTTATCTTCGTGCAAAATCAGTGGGCACTTCCCCGTGTCTACAAGGCCCTCCAGCCCATGGCCCATCTACTTCCGCAGCAAATCGGTCTTTTGGGACTCAACTGCGAAGACTGGACCAACCTCACCACGCCGACCGTCTCCACGATCATCGAGCCCGTCGACCAGGAAGGCAGAGAGGCGGCCGAGATGCTCCTCGCGCTACTCGATGGCAGCAGCACGCCCGGTGAGCAGCGTATTCTCGAATGCAAACTCAATTGGCTCGGTTCCACCTCGATCTAGCCATACGTCAAATATGAGGCAAATGAATCCGTAGCGGTTGTCCCAAATCTTAAGTATTTGTTCGACAGAACGGCCCCTGCCGGCTCCTGCTAGACTGGTAGATTCCCAATTGACTAGCCAGGAGTCACCATGTCGCGCAAGTCCGCCTACAAGCAAGTACTTTCCATCGGCACCGCCGTGGTGCTGGGGTTTGCGTTGTTCACAGGGTCGCTCGACGGAGCGCCCAAGCTGTTGTCGCCACAAAGCGATGAGCAGGCAGCGGCTCTGGCCGAGAAACAAAACGAGAGTCCCAGCCGCACCGACGACGAGGCAGACCTGGTTGCCCGGCTCGAATCGGGAACGGCAAGCTCCACGGATTCCGAAGGGGGCCAAAGCACCGGCGATGGCTCCGATTCCGCCACAACCGACACCGGCGACGGCACTTCCGCAGATAGCACCACCACCCCCATCGACGAGGTCGAAAACCCCGATCTCGACCGCGCCCGCGGCGTATATCTCAGCAGCATTCCCGACTACGCGGGTAACCCCTATGTGGCCTTGCGCGCCGACAGCACGCACCCGCTCGGCACACCGTCATTCACGCTCGATGAATACGAGCGCGCCACCGAAGAGGGTTGCTTTAAGAAGTTCTCCAAACTCGACAGCTTGGGCCGCACCCGCAAAGCGCTCGCCTGTGTGGGCCCCGAATCACTCGGTCAAGGCGAGCGCGGCGATATCTCGCGTATCCATCCCGCTGGATGGCGCCAGCAGCGCTACGACTTTATTCCGGGCCAGAGCCTCTACAACCGCTGTCACCTTATCGCCTGGTCGCTCTGCGGCGAAAACGCCAACCGTAAGAATCTCCTCACCGGCACGCGCTATCTCAACGAGACGGGCATGCTACCGTTTGAAGAGCAGATTCTCAACTATATTCGCGATACGGGCAACCATGTGCTCTATCGCGTCACGCCCATGTACAACGAAGAGGAGCTTGTCTGCCGCGGCGTGCGCCTTGAGGCGCAATCGGTCGAGGACCACGGCAAGACGCTGTGCTTCCACGTGTACTGCTACAACCTGCAACCGCATGTGCAGATCGACTACACCACCGGCCGCAACCAGGCCTCGGGAGACTAGCCCCGAGCCACGACAAGAACTGATTTGCAACCCCACTGGGGATCAAAAAGGCCGCCCTGGATTGCCCAGAGCGGCCCTTGCATCGACATGTATGTTGCAGGCAAAGCCCCACGCTACTTGGCGCGGCCCTCCTCATAGCGCTCGACCAGCTTGGCCTGAACGTCATAAGGCACCTGCTCGTAGCCGGCAGGCTTCATGGTAAAGTCGCCCGTGCCGCGCGTGATGGAGCGCAGACGCGTCGAGTAATCCGTCAGCTCGGCCAGCGGCGCCTGGGCAATGACCACGGTATCGCCGCGCTCATCGGTCTCCATACCCGTCACGCGACCGCGTGAGGCCGAGATGTCGCCCATCACGGCGCCGGCGTAGCTCTCGGGGATAGTCACCGTGATTTCCTCGATGGGCTCCAGCACCACCGGGTCGGCATCGGCGCATGCCTTGCGCAGACCGATGCGGGCCGCCGCGCGGAACGCCATCTCGTTGGAGTCGACGCTGTGATACGAGCCGTCGTACACGGCCACGCGAATGCCCGTGAGCGGGTAGCCGGCAATGATGCCGTCCTTCATAGTCTCCTGGACACCCTTGTCCACGGCGGGGATCAGCGAGCGCGGAATTCGGCCGCCCACGACCTCGTCTACAAACTCATAGCCATCGCTCGTGCCGTCGGGCCCAATGAGTGGCTCAACGCGCAGCCAGCAGTCGCCATACTGACCGGCACCGCCAGTCTGCTTCTTGTGGCGACCCTGGGCACTTGCCGTGCGGCGAATGGTCTCGCGATACGGAATACGGATCGGCACGCTCTTGGCCACGACCTTGGTGCGATCCTCAAGGCGATTGAGCAGGACCGAAACCTGCGCCTCACCCACGGCGGAGATGATAGTCTGGCCGGTCTCCTCGTCACGATCGATGCTCATGGTCGGATCGGCCTTGCACGCCTTCTCGATAAACGTGTATAGCTTCTCCTCGTCACCGCGGTTCTCGGCCTCGATGGCGATGCGGTACTGCGAGTTGGGGAACTTAAACGCCGCAGCCTCGACCTTGCCGGTAATCGAGAGTGTATCGCCCGTCTCGGCCGCCAGCTTGGGCGCCACGATGATATCGCCGGCATAAGCGTGGCCGACCTCGGTCATGTCACGGCCGCACATCACATACAGGTGGGCCAGACGCTCACCCTTGCGCGTGCGCGCATTGACCAGCTCAAGGCCCGGCTCAAGCGTACCCGTCAGCACCTTGATAAAGCTGATGCGACCCTGTTGCGGATCGGCCAAGGTCTTAAACACAAATGCCACCGGGCGGTCATCGTCACTCGAGATCTTAAGCGAATCGCCGTCGATGAGCGGCATCTCGCCGTAGTCCGTCGGCGCCGGGAAGTACGTGGCGATATCGTCCATCAGCGAGTTGACGCCCTGCTCTTTAATGCAATCGCCCGCAAAGACCGGCACAAAGATGCGCTCGGCGATCGCCTTCGAAAGCAGGCCTTCAAGCTCCTCCTGCGTCAGTGTCTCCTCGCCTTCCAAGTACTTCATCATCAGTTCGTCGTCAGCCTCGGCCACCAGCTCGCACAGATGGTCATGGGCTTCCTCGGCCTGGGCACGATACTCCTCGGGAATCTCCGACTCAACGGCTTCAGTGCCGTTGCAATGGCGTGCCTTCATGCGCACCAGATCGATGATGCCGTCGAAGTCCTCGCCCTCGCCCCAGGGAAGGGTCACGGCGCCCAGGCGCATACCAAAGCGCTCCTGCAGCAGATTCATCGTGGTCGCAAAGCTGGCCTCAGAGCGCGACAGGCGGTTTACGAACACCGCACGCGCCAGACGCAGGTCCTCGGCGGCATACCAGAGCTTAACCGTCGTAGGCTGTGGGCCGGCCTCGGCATCGACCACAAACAGAGCCGTCTCGCAGACGCTCATCGCGGCAAAGGCGTCGCCGATAAAATCGGGATAGCACGGGGCATCGAGCACATTGATGCGCGCGCCCTTCCAGTCGATCGGCGCAATGGTCGTCGAGATGGAAAATGCACGCTTGACCTCCTCGGGGTCATAGTCGAGCGTGGGCTTGGTGCCGTCGTGGCCGCCCAGGCGGGCGGTCTTGCCAGAAAGGTGGAGCATGGCCTCGGCGAGTGAGGTCTTGCCCACCCCGCCTTGGCCTACGAGCACCACGTTCCTTACGTTACCGGTCTTGGGAGCACCCATGATGACCTCCTTGCAGGGCCGCGCGCAATGCGCGACGCCAACGGGGAGAGTTCGCGGTCGGTGCCATCCCGGGAGCAGCATGGTCGGCAGCCGAGCCGACTCACCCTCCAAATGTCCTATGCCACCACCCTACCCTCACGGGCGACCGTCCATGCATACCTTTCGGCGCACGTATGAATACAGGCGGCGAGAGGAAGAAGAGCGCATGCGAGGCGATTATTAAACCCCATCGATACAAATAAAAGCCGCCGCAGACCATAAGACCTGCGGCGGCTTTTTCTCAATATATAGCTGAGCCTAGCCCTCGATACGGCTCAAGAACTCACGGGTACGTTGCTCACGCGGGTGATCGATAACCTGCTCGGCAGGACCCTCCTCGACAATGCGACCGCCGTCCATAAAGACCACGCGGTCGGCAACATCGCGCGCAAATTGCATTGCGTGGGTCACGATCACCATCGTCATATTCTGCGCGGCAAGGTCTTTAATGACACGCAGCACCTCGGCCGTTAGCTCGGGATCGAGCGCCGAAGTCGGCTCGTCAAAGAACAAGATCTCCGGGTCGAGCGCCAAGGCGCGGGCGATACTCACACGCTGTTGCTGACCACCCGAAAGCTCACATGGCACCTTGTTCTCGTTGCCCGTAAGCCCCATCTGCGCGATCAACTCACGCGCACGCGCTTCGGCCTGCTCGCGCGGACGCTTGAGTACGCGAACCGGAGCGTCGGTGATGTTTTTCATCACCGTATAGTGCGGGAACAGATTGTAGTTCTGAAACACCAGACCAAACCGCGAGCGCGCCTGTTTAGGCACATCGCCCTTTGCGTACACCGCGCCCGAACCCGCATCCGTCGCGACGGCAAGGTCGCCAAACGAAAGCGAGCCACCGTCGAGCGTCTCGAGCAGCGTGGCGCAGCGCAGCAGCGTGGACTTACCGCCACCCGAAGGCCCGATAATCGCCACAACCTCGCCACGCTTTACCTCGAGTGAGATATCCTTGAGCACCTTATTGCCGCCAAACGCCTTGCGCGCGTTCGCTATATTCATTACCGAATTAATCATGGTAGTAATCCAATTTTTTCTCGGCGGCGCCCAGCAGCATCTCGACCACAAAGTTAAAGACCCAGTAGATCAGCGCCGCAATCGCAAACGGCACCATGCTCACCTGCGAGGCAACCAGCGCCTTGGCGGTCGAGAACATCTCACCCACGCCAATGGCAAACGCCAGCGACGTGTCCTTGACCAGCGTGATGATCTCGTTGCCCATCGCCGGCAGAATACGCTTGGCGACCTGCGGCATCACGATATACAGAAACGTCTGCGTGCGCGAATAGCCCAGCACCTCGGCGGCCTCATATTGACCGCGCGGAATCGACTGCAAGCCCGAGCGATAGATCTCGGCAAAGTAGCCGGCGTAGTTGATGATGAACGCCACAACGCACGCCGTCCATTTGGAATCGGGCGTGAGCGAGATGCCGAACACGTAATACGGGGCAAAGTAGATGGCAAACATCTGCAGCATGAGCGGCGTACCGCGCATGACCGAAATGTAGATGCGCGCAATCCAGCGCAGCGGCGCGACCTTGCTCATGCGCATAAACGCCACGGGAATTCCCAGGGGAATCGACCCGAGCAGCGTCAGCACAAACAGCTGCAAACTGACCAAGAATCCCTGGCCAAGCATCTGCATCATGACTTGAATAGACAACCTAAGCTCTCTTTCACAGCAACAGAACAGCGAACCCAATGTCAAAGCGGGTTTTCCAGGTGCCCGAGTTTGCCGTGAAAGAGGAGCGCCGCGTACTAAATGTACGCAAGCGACGGTTTGAACGGCAAAATCGAGTGCCTGGGAAAGCCGCTATTTCAAAACCCAGTTGTCGAAGGACAGACCATAGCTCGCATACTTGTTGCACAGGTCCTTGACCGTGCCGTCCTCATAGAGTGCCTTGAGCGACTCGGTCACGGCATCGGCCGACTTGGTGTCGCCCTTCTTAAAGCCGACGGCGTAGTGCTCGCTGGACAGCGGCTCATCAAGCTGTGTATAGGCATCGGGCTTGGCGGCAAGCTGATACTGGGCAATCGAGAGGTCACAGGCGACGGCATCGACTGCACCACTCTCGAGCTGCATAAACGCCGTGTTGTACTCACCGATGGTATCGAGCGTGGCAAACGTCGCGGCCAAATCCTTCTGGTCGCCCTCGAGCACATCCTGTGCAGCGGAATCAGTCTGGGTAATCACGGTCTTGCCGGCAAGATCGTCCCAGCTCTTGATGCCTGCATCCTTCTTTACCACCAGCACCTGCTCGTTAAGCATGTACGGCTCGGAGAACGTGTAGTCGTCCTCGCGGCCCTCCATGGTAAAGCCGTTCCAGATACAGTTGATGGCGCCCGAGTTGAGCAGCGTATCCTTGGCATCCCAGTCGATGGCCTCGTATTTGACCTCCCAGCCCTGCTTATCGGCAACAGCCTTGGCCAAATCGAGATCAAAGCCGGTGTACTCGCCATCGTCGCCCACAAAACCATACGGAGGATAGGACTTATCAAAGCCCACCACGAGCTTCTTGGACTCCGCAGCGCCCTTCACATCCTTGGCCGCGGCAGAGCCAGCGGCGGAGCCCTTGCCGGCGCCACCGCCGCAACCGACAAGACCAAGGCCAAGCACCGTGGCGAGCGAGCCGGCTAGACCAACAAACTGACGACGAGACATATCGGTGTTCATGGTATTCCCCCTTGATGACACTTTAGTTAGGTAAAGTGAGTCATGTAACGTTCAGAATCATACACTTTAGCGTGATAGAGCACAAGGCGAGTTTGCCCGCCGCGTGAGGGGTGTGGGGGTTAAGTTTCCTGCTCTACAGTCCTGCTCACGACGGAGGCCACATTAAGTGGCCTCCTGTTCGTGCGGAACTCGCGATAAACTTAACCCCCACACCCCTCACGCGGCGGGCAACCGTCGTTGGGCTTATCACTGACACGAATAAACCGCTTGTATATCGTCTGCTGGCTTGGCACGGTACAATACTTGCAGCTTTAATTCATGAATTAGTGGAGTTATTGATGGCAGAATCTCGTGCGGAGCGTAGGGCTCGTCGTGCTTTGATCGAGGCGGCTGAGGGGTCGGAGGAGAAAAAATCTTCTAAGAAATCCAAGTCGTCTCAGGATGCGAAGGGCAAGTCAGCCAAAGGCAAGGCTAAGGCCAAGCGTCCCGGCTCTCGTCGGAGCGAGGACAAGGCATCTCAGACTCGCTCCAAGCGCTCGCATATAGATCAGGTTTCGTCTGCGCGTAAGGCTGTGGATCCCAAGTCTCCCTGTCCGATCATGAAAGCTTGCGGGGGGTGCACGGCGCTCAATCGTCCTTATAAAAAGCAGTTGGCAGCTAAGCAGGCTGTTATGGAGGAGCTTTTTGCTGCTCTTTGCGAGCGCGAGGGTATTAGCGTCGACCCCATTCGCGGTATGGGCGTCACCCTGGGCGACCCGGGCAAATATCCTGCGCCGCGCGGGTTTCGCCATAAGGCCGCCACTCCCTTTGCCCCCGGCAGAGAGGGCGCTGTCCGTTGCGGTTTCTTTGAGCGCGGCACGCACAAGATCGTTGCCGTACCCGAATGCCCCGTCGAGGCACCGGGCGCCCGTCAGATTCTCAACGGCATCGCACGCGAAGCTGAGCGGCTGCATATTCCCGCCTTTAATGAGGACAAGCATCTTGGTTTGCTTCGCTATGCCGTCGTCCGCTGCGGCTGGCGTACCGACCAGGTCATGGTCACGCTCGTGACCGCTCAGCGCGACTTGCCGCATGCGCAGGAGTTCTTTGAGGCTGTCGCCGCACTCAATCCGCACATCGTCACCGTCGCCCAAAACATCAACGGACGTCCCGGCAACGCCATCCTCGGCGAGGAAACCCGCATTGTATATGGCGCCGAGTGCATGCGCGACCAGCTGCTCGGTTGCGAATTCGATATCTCCCCTACCGCGTTTTATCAGACCAACCCGCAACAGACCGAGCTGCTCTATCAGCTCGCTATCGACGGCATGGATTTGCACCAGGGCGATGTGCTCATGGATGCCTACTGTGGCAGCGGTACCATCGGCCTGTGCGCAGCCAAAGCCGCCCAGGACAAGGGCATCGGCATTATGCTGCTTGGCGTGGAGCGCAACCACGCCGGCATCGCTGACGCACGTCGCAACGCCGAGCTCAACGGCCTTACTCGCAACGCATGGTTTATGGCCGACGATGCCACCGATTACATCCTAGATGCCGCCGACAACAACGAGCGGATCGATGTCCTTTCCATCGATCCGCCGCGCGCCGGCTCCACCCCCGAGTTCCTCGAAGCTGCCTGCGCACTTAAGCCGCGCCGCATCACCTATATCAGCTGCAACCCCGTGACCCAAGAGCGCGACCTGCATCAGCTCTTCGACGGAGGCTATCGCCTGCTCAAGATCACGCCCGTCGACATGTTCCCCCATACCGACCACACCGAAACCGTAGCGGTCCTCGAACGCCGCTAACCAACCTCAGTAGATTTTTAGGACAAGAAAGGGGGCGACCCGTCTGGGCCGCCCCCTTTCTTGGTTTATTAATTCCGCTACATCCCCTTGCGCAGGTCGCACACGCCGGCTGCCGCCATCTCGCGCAGCAGCGTCTCGCGATCGCGCGTCACGATCAGATCCAACGGGAAGTGAATCTCGTCGAGCATCTTGCGAGCGTAATCGAGCTTACCAATGGCCATGCCAATGTGCGCATCGGTCGAAACGCCAATGCCCACGCCCAGCTCGGCGCAGCGCTCAGCGATCTTGCGGCATACGGCCCAATGCTCAGTGTCAACACCGTGTTCAAGACTATGGTTGTTGATCTCGATAATCTTGTGCTTGGCCTTAGCCGCCAACAGCACCTCGTCGATATCGAACGGCACGCCCGAACGCCCCGTGTGACCCAGCATGAACACCTTGGGGTGCTCCAGGGCATTGATATACATCTCGGTCGCCTGGGCCAGCGTCGCGCCCTCAGCAATCTGTGGATTATGCACGCTTGCAACCAAATAATCCAAATTACGCGTAACCAAATCGAACAGCGAATGCTGACGACTGTACGAATCGCCAGCGATATCGAGCGTGACAGGAGTGTCCTCGCCAAACAGGCTTCCGTCCAGCGAAACGATATCGGCCTCGGCACCACGCAGCACCAGCACGCCGCTCCAAATGCGCGGCCAGATATCCTGGTTGATAAAGAATTGGTAACTGCGCAGGTCATTGGGACAAGCCGTAACCATAGAGCTCAGATGGTCGGCAGACCCGAGCACCTGCAGGCCACGCTCTGCCGCCCAGTACACATTCTCCTCAATGGTCGAATATGCATGCGCAGAGAACATCGTATGGGTATGAATGTCACAAGAAAGCAGGTAGGGCATCAGGTCTCCTTATCTGGCACGGCCGTCGCTTATATTCATTGTACGCATTGCCTTCGATAGTCGTAAAACCACTCCATCCCAAAGACACAACGTCCATGACAACGGGGTCCGGCTTAACACCAAACCCCGTTTCACGTAAAACATTGTAGGCAGAGCGCTTTACTTTTAACGATACTCGTCCGCCAACCGTTTCCAAGCGGGTAGCGAATTGACAATCGTTTCGTAACTCACGCAATAGCCCAGGCGGAACCAACCCGGCATACCAAAGCTGTCCGAGGGAACCGCAAGCAACTCATACTTCTTTGCGCGCTCGCAAAACGCATTCGCATCGGGCTCCAATGCTTTCACCCATAGGTAGAACGCGCCATCCGGCTCAACATAGGTGTAGCCATACTCCGCTAGTGCGTCGGTAAGCGCGGTGCGGTTGCGTGCATAGGCCTCAACGTCACTCGGCTCATCGATGCAGTCGATAATTACGCGCTGAAAGAGCGCCGGCGCGCACACGAAGCCCAGCGTACGGGCGGCACCGGCAACGGCCGGCATCAGACGGGCAGCCTGCGGATTGGTGTTGGGAACCAAGATCCACCCCACGCGCTCACCCGGCAGCGACAGCGACTTGGAATACGAGTAGCACACGATGGTGTGCTCGTAGATCGAGGGCACCCAAGGCACCTCGGCACCGTACACGATCTCGCGGTACGGCTCATCCGAGATGAGCATAATCGGATTCTCGGGATCGCGCTGAGCGTTGGCCTCGCGCAGAACATTGGCCAGTCGCGTCAGCGTGTCGCGCGTATATACGGCACCGGTCGGGTTGTTGGGCGAGTCGATAATGACGGCTGCCGTCTTGTCGGTGATCGCCTTGAATACGTTATCCACGCTCAGCTGGAATGTGTCCTCGTTGGCAAGCGCCTCGACACACGTGCAGCCGGCCTTCTCAATCCAAACGCGATACTCCGGAAAGTACGGGGCGATAACAATAACCTCGTCGCCCGGATTCGTAACGGCGTTGAGCGCGCAGGTGAGCGAAGCCGCGGCACCCACCGTCATAAAGACGTCTTTGCCCTCATAGCTCGTGCCAAAGCGGCGGTTGAGCGATTCGGCCACAGCGGCACGACATTGCGGCAGGCCCGGTGCGGGCGTGTAGCCGTGCAGCTGGTCGCTCGGCAGCTCCAGGGCCTTCTTAATGGACTCCGCCACAGCAGCGGGTGCCGGAACGCTCGGATTGCCCAGCGAAAAATCGAATACGTTTTCCGCACCGATCTGCGCCTTGCGCTCAAGGCCATAGCTAAAAATCTCACGGATGATGGAGCTTTCCGCACCGCGAGCATACATGGTTTCGTTGATCATCTGTTCCCCTTTCGCATAGGCGGTATTGTACGCTTTAGTTGAGCAAAGTGCCGCAGCAATGTTAATTGGGGACAGACTTAAATGCGTGAAAACGCTCATTTAAGTCTGTCCCCAATCAACAGATGGCCCCATATCGCTAAAAAAAGCCTCCGCAGGTTTCCCCGCGGAGGCTTTCGCCACAAAGACTATTTGTCGTCGTCGGCGTCGGCATCGGCGTTGACGGCATGGTCATCGCCAGCGCCATCGGATGCCACTTCGGCATCCTCCTGCATGGCCGCCTGCGCAAAAGCCGCGGCATCAGCCGCCAGCTCCTCCTCGCTCATACGGGGCGCGCGCTTTTTGGTCGGCATACCGGCCGCCTTGGCATTGCGCTCCTCCTTGGCCGCCAGGATATCGCCCTCGCGCTCAAGGTAGGCATCCCACTCGTTGTCGAGCAGGGCATTCACGGCGTCGCCTTCGACGGTCTCGCGCTCAAGCAGCACCTTCGCCATCAGATCAAGCTGATCGCGACGGGCATCCAGAATCTCGACCGCGCGGCGATGGGCCTCGCGCATAATGCGCTGGACCTCGATATCGATGCGACGCGCCGTCTCCTCGGAGTAATCCTGGTGATCGGCGTAATCGCGGCCAAGGAACACCTGATGCTGCGCCTCGCCAAACACTTGCGTGCCGAGTTCCTCGCTCATGCCCAGGCGCGTGACCATTTCGCGCGCCATCTTGGTTGCGCGCTCCAGGTCGTTGCTCGCGCCCGACGTGATGTCGTCGCACATGAGTTCCTCGGCAACGCGACCGCCCAAGAACACGGCAAGCTCGTCGAGCATCTCGTTCTTGGTCTTGAGGAAGTGATCCTCCTGCGGAAGCTGCAACGTGTAGCCCAGAGCCTGGCCGCGGCTGACAATCGAAATCTTATGAACCGGATCGGAGTGTTCCAAGATGTGACCCACCAGGGCATGGCCGCTCTCATGATAGGCAATCGTGGTGCGCTCGGCCTCGGTCATCACGCGACCCTTGCGTTGCGGTCCGGCAATCACGCGCTCCATCGACTCCTCGACCTCGTCCATCGAGATCACGGAACGATGGCGGCGAGCGGCCAGCAGCGCAGATTCGTTGAGCAGGTTTGCCAGATCGGCACCGGTAAAGCCAACGGTCATCTGGGCGAGCTTCTCAAACTTAACGTCCTCGTCCATCGGCTTATTCTCGGCATGTACGCGCAAGATCTGCTCGCGACCCTTTACGTCCGGACGGTCGACCGTGACCTGACGATCAAAACGACCGGGGCGCAGCAATGCCGGATCCAGAATATCGGGGCGATTGGTTGCGGCGATCAGGATGACCGACTCGCTTTCCTCAAAACCGTCCATCTCGACCAGCAGCTGGTTGAGCGTCTGCTCGCGCTCGTCGTGACCGCCGCCTAGGCCGGCTCCGCGCTGACGTCCCACGGCATCGATCTCGTCAATAAAGATGATCGACGGAGCCTGAGACTTGGCCTCCTTAAAGAGGTCGCGCACGCGGCTGGCGCCGACGCCCACGAACATCTCGACAAAGTCAGAGCCCGAGATGCTAAAGAACGGCACGCCTGCCTCGCCGGCAACGGCCTTAGCCAGCAGCGTCTTACCGGTACCCGGAGGACCAACCAGCAAAACGCCGCGCGGAATCTTGGCACCCAGCTTGCGATAGCGGTCCGGATCGCTCAGGAAGTCGCGGATCTCCTCGAGCTCCTCGACGGCCTCGTCCACGCCGGCAACGTCCTCGAACTTTACCTTGGGACGCGTAGCCTCGTTAGTCTTGGCGTTGGTCTTGCCAAACTGCATGTTCCTGTTATTGGCGCCCATCATCTGGCGCATAAAGTAGAACATGATGGCGATCAGGGCGATCGTCGGCAGCACGCTCATCGCCAAGTCGCCCCAAAAATCGGGGTCGTTGGTGTTGACGATATACTTGGTGTCGGGGTGCTCCGCCATAAGCTCGGCAAGCGAATCGGAGCCGACATAGGTCGAGGAAAAGCTCTTGAGCTCGCTCGTATCGCCCTTGTCCTTTTTTGTCTTCCAGTAATGACCCGCCACGCTTCCGTCTTGAACCGTATAGGTCAAATCTTCGACGCGATCCTGCTTAATGGCGCTGACCATCTCGCTCGTCGCGAGCTTAACGGTATTGCTGGAGCTGGCAAAACCGGAGCCCATATTAAAGAAGGCATAGCCCAGAAGCGCGCAAGCCAAAAGAAAATACAGCCAGCCCGTACGCGTGGGCTTCTTGCCTCCGGGCATCCCCGGGATCTTAGGCTCCCGGGGAGTCTGGGAATTGTTGTCGTTACGGTCGTCGGGCATCTTACGAATAAACCTCCGGTTTCAAAATGCCCAGATACGGAAGGTTGCGATAGCGCTCGGCATAGTCGAGGCCGTAGCCCACCACAAAGGCATCGGGGCAATGGGTTCCAACATACTTGGGCGTGATGGCCGAGGTGCGGTCCTCAACGTCCTTCCACAGGAAGGCAGCGACCTCCAGCGAGGCGGGCTTGCGGCTCTCAAGGTTCTTCATCAGGTACTTGAGGGTCAGGCCCGAGTCCAGAATGTCCTCGACGATCAGCACGTCGCGACCACGGATGTCGATATCCAGGTCCTTAATGATACGCACGATGCCCGAAGACTTCACACCGTCGCCATAGCTCGAAACAGCCATGAAATCGATGTTGGTCGGCAGCTCGATCTTGCGCATCAGGTCGCCCATAAAGACAACGGCGCCGCGCAGGACCGCGATCAACACCAGATCCTTACCAGCGTAGTCGCGCGTAATCTCCTCGCCCAGGCGAGAAACGATACCTTCGATATCCTCCTGCGTAAACAGAACCTTCTCGATATCCGGATGTTGAGAAGCCATGACAACCCTTTCTTGTGCTTAATCGCCCACACACCGCCGTATGGACGCGAACTACACATTCTAGCAGCGCACGGGGTATATTTTCCAGCCCGCGCATCATCAGCGCTGGAATACCGTCAACGCCGCACAGAAAAGCTGGTACGAGGGGCTAATCCGCGTCAACCACGCGAAGCAGATAGGCCACACGCGTCGCCGCCGTGCACTTAAAGCGTTCGTCCGCGCGAACTCCGGCGACCCACACCACGGCACCTCCCGGCGCCGTCCTCACCATGGGCACGCCGGCGCGCTCGGAAACGGGAATGCGAGCCTCTCCTAGCAAGTCGGATACCTTCTTGCTTCGGCCACTCATTCCTAACGGGCACATCACGTCTCCCGGTGCGGGACCGTCCACCCATAGGCGCGCCAATCGCGCCTCGGCAGGGATCTCGCCACGCGAGCCCGCCAGGATCCGCTCGCTATCGCTGTCGGCAAAACCCAGGGCAGCCGCGTCTACCAAAGCTGCCACTTCCCCGGCAGCCGCAAGCTCACGGGCGCGGCGCACGATATCGCATCCCGGTTCAACGGCCATCGGCTCTGCGACCAGCATACGTCCCCCGCCCAACGGCAAACGACCGGGTACGGTAACCCAGTCCGCGACCAGGCCCTCGCGAGCCACCGGAGCCTTAAACGCCAGCATGCCAAATTCGACGCGTGCGTCAATCCCCGCCGGAAGCGTGACCGAGCCTGCGCCCTCGGCAACGCAGGAAAGGACTCGCTCCACATGTCGCATCTCTGGACGAGCGTCCGGATCGATGCGTTTGATCGCCAGTCGCACGATGCGCCGCGCGATTACCACCTCGGCCGCAGCAAGGCGTCTGGCATCGAGCACTAGCGCACCCGCCGCCTCCTTGCGCAGGCAGCTTCGAAACGCCTGTGCCGACAGCTGGGATAGAAACGCATCTTCGTCACCAAGGATCTCGCAGGCGGCGCCAATCGTCTTGCACACGCTCGCATTACGCTGTGCCACCACTGGCATTACCCGATGGCGCACGTAGTTTCGCAGATACGAGATATCCTCATTGCTCTCGTCCTCACGCCACGGCTGACCATGTACCTGTAGATAGCCCACGAGCTCGCCATGAGTTAGGTCGAGCAAGGGGCGCACCACGATATTCCTCCGGTGAGGAATGCTCGATAGGCCAGCGGGCCCTGAACCCTTAATCGCGTTCATCAAAAACGTTTCCGCGCGATCCGAAGACGTGTGCGCGGTGCAGATACGAGCCGCCGTTCGCGGTGCCCCCGTCTGGGCGCAGAGCTCGCGAACATACCTCCGCGCCGCGGCATAGCGCACCTCGCGGGCCGCGGCCTCAATATTGCCCGACTCCCCATCAAAATAAGCGTGCTCCACGCACAGCGGTAAACCATATTTCGCGCAGAGCTCACGCACAAAGGCCTCGTCGCCATCGGACGCCTTGCCGCGCAGATGATGGTTTACATGCAGCACATGCAGGCGCTCGCGAGCAATGGGGGCAACACCGCGTCCGTCTTGGATATCCAGCTTTGATGTGCACGCCATAAGAAGCAGTGCCGTCGAGTCCGCGCCGCCTGATACCATGAGCACGACAGGAGCAGCCTGCTGCCTCGTCCGGGTCTCATCGACTGCCCCAGGCACGGCATGGTGTCCATAATGCTGAGATACCGTAGGCATTTGCTTCCTCCTCTATTCGTCCGCACCCATTGTATCCTTTGGAATCTTATGTCTCGTCTGCACCTTCATATCCTCGGCAGTGGCTCTAAAGGCAACTGCGCACTCATCGAGGGCCCGCAGGGGCTCATTATGGTCGATGACGGACTGTCTCGCCGCGAAACGCTCAAACGCATGGCGGAACTCGGACTGTCGGTAGACGACGTGTACGCCCTTGTTGTCACCCATGAACACAGCGACCACATCAAGGGGCTTGAGGTATGGTGCAAGCATTGGAATGGCCCAGTCTTTTCCAGCAGAGGAACGCTCACGTCCAAAGAAAGCCTCGCACATCTACCTGTCGAGGAATTCGACCCAGGTGACGCCCTCTCTATTGCCGGAGTCCACATTCAAACATATTCGACATCCCACGACGTCGTTAATCCCGTCGGCTACCGGTTTGACGCTCAGGGTGATTCAATTGGCTTTGCCACCGACACCGGCGAGTTGTCGAAGCATGCCATCGATACGCTCAAGGACTGTCGCATTCTCGCACTCGAAAGCAACCACGATGTAACCATGCTGCGTCAAGGCGACTATCCTCGCTTTCTTCAGGAACGTATCCTGTCTGTAAAAGGGCATCTCTCCAACGATCAGGCCGCCGATGCCGCACGCGCGTTGGCAACCGATCGCACCGAGCAACTTATCGCGATGCACATTAGCCAAGACAACAATCGCCCAAGCCTGACCGTCAAAAGCTACGCAAGCTCCCTCGACGCAACGCTCGACAACGAGCTTGGCAGCACCGCCACCCGCGTTGAGGGGCTGCATAAACTCACGATACGTCCCGCCGGACAATATCGGCCCATGACCATACAGTAAACAGCAAAGGGGGCTGGGAATCACTTCCCAGCCCCCTTAACGTAGGCACCGATTTTAAAAGCCGATAGCCTTAATCGATGGAAATCTTCGTAACGTTCTTCTTCTCGACAATCTTAGGAACCGTAACGGTAAGGATGCCGTCAGCGTACTTTGCAGAAAGGCCCTCGCTCGAAGCATCCTTCAGGTACACGCCGCGCGTCGCGCTGTACGAGCTGAACTCCTTCTGCAGGAAGTTCTTACCCTCGTTCTCCTCGTCTTCCTCGACATTCACGCTAATGGACAGACGGCCCTCGTTAAGCTCGACATCGATATCGTCCTTGGCGACGCCGGTCAGATAAGCCTTGACCTCATAGCCATCGCCCTTATCCTCAACGTCAACGGGGAACGCCTTAGAGGCAATCGAGCTGTTCGCTAGGTCGCTCATATCATCAAAGAGATCAAACAACGAGCTAGCAGAGGGACGAACACCAAAAACCGAACGATAAGGAACCATGCTTGCCATGACTACCACTCCTTTAAGGGACTGCCGAGCCATCTTCTAGGTGGCAGGGACTTCTTTTGACGCTCTAATATATGCCCATCCATTTCTTATATATACATTTTGATATAAAGTTTTTTAAGTCTCTTTCTATAAGCATATCTAAGTCTGGTCGACTAAGGTTTTAACGAAGCTAAAGTTCTTTGAACCGTGCCTTAAATACCATATACGCGGCCTGTCAAAACGAAGCGGAGGGCTTACAATGAGCGCATACACGTTGTTAATGACAACCTAAGGGCATCATGGACGATCAGACCTCCGACAATTCGTTTGAGTCGCTGCAGAACGATAGTTCTGCCTATTCACAGCCCATACGCTACCATCGTCCCCATATTTCCCAAGAGCCCATTAACGATGCAGAGCCTGAGTATGTAACTCGCAATCGATATCAAACCCTAGAAGAATCTCAATCAGCGCGCAGACACATGGGTGTCGCCTCGAGCGATCCGGTGTATCTAAAAGATGCCCCCTTATCCAAAAACAGCGCAAGCAGCCAGGAGCAGACACAAACACCCACAAAGCAACATCGCAGAGGGCCCCGTCCCAAGCAAACTCTAACGCATTCCGCCCGCTATCTCGAGACGCCTAAGCAGGGGAAATCGATATTTACATCGTCAAACAGACGGCGCAGACAGCACCGTCTCCAAATTGCGCTCTTGATCATTGCCATCGTGGCAATCGCGCTGGTCATTCATTTTGTTTTCTTCAAATAGAAAAGGCTATTAAGCCATAGAGGCGTTTAGCTCATATCGACCAAACGCAAAAAAAGGGGGAGGCCGCGAGGCCTCCCCCTTCTACATTCCCAATGGCGGCTCGGTGCCGTCCACCGGTCAGCGGCGCCCTGGCCTCCCACGGGCTGACCCCGCAGTACTCTCGGCGCGATGGGGCTTAGCTTCCGGGTTCGGAACGGGACCGGGCGTGCCCCCCATGCTCTGGCCGCTGACCGGTGGGCGGCGCCCACCGTTCTCGGTGTCCGGGTGTCCCTCTCACGTGCCCTGGGGGCCGCATGGCGTATAGGAAAGATGACTCGGGGGCATCCTCGTGCCCGGACCGCGCATGGGCGCTGGGTCCCGCGGGCCGCGAGGTGCGGTTCCGGAAGAGCTCGGGCGATTAGTGCGGCTCGGCTGAGGACGTCGCCGTCCTTGCACCTGCCGTCTATCGACCAGGTAGTCTACCTGGGCCCTTACCGGAAGG